>CALMXN010000079.1 GCA_937871145.1 uncultured Clostridia bacterium | reverse complement strand
TGTCAAAATACTGGGATAAAGATATTGAATGTGCTCTTCCACACGAAATGGAAGCTCTTCAAAGCTATAGACTTTCAAAAACAGTAAGACATATCTATGACAATGTTCCAACATATCGTGCAAGAATGGACGCTGCCGGAATAAAACCAGAGGATATAAAATCAGTAAGCGACCTGTCAAAGCTTCCATTCACAACAAAACAGGATTTAAGAGATACATATCCTTATGGACTGTTTGCTGTACCCATGGATAAGGTTGTCCGTCTTCACGCTTCTTCTGGAACAACAGGAAAACAGATTGTTGTCGGTTATACTAAAAACGACCTTGATATGTGGGCAGAATGTATCTCCCGTGCGATAACTGCTGCTGGCGGTTCAAAATCAGATTACATGCATATTTCTTACGGCTATGGCTTGTTCACAGGCGGTATCGGTATGCACTATGGTGCTGAAAAGGTCGGCTGTACAACTATCCCTGTTTCTGTCGGAAACACACAAAGACAGATTAATATTATAAAGGACTTCGGTTCAACAATTCTTTGTTCTACTCCTTCATACGCATTGTATCTTGCTGAAACAATGGAGGAAATGGGTATTACAAAAGATGATATTAAATTAAAAGTAGGTATCTTCGGTGCTGAGCCTTGGACTGAGGAAATGCGAACTGAAATTCAGGATAAGCTTGGAATTAAAGCATATGATATTTATGGACTATCTGAGATTGTAGGACCTGGCGTTTCATTCGAATGTGAATGTCAGACAGGTATGCACATAAACGAAGATAATTTTATTCCTGAAATAATCAATCCTGATACTGGCGAGGTTCTCCCATACGGCCAGCAGGGTGAGCTTGTTTTTACCTGTATCACAAAGGAAGCATTCCCGCTCATCAGATACAGAACAAGAGATATTGCTGTTCTGCAGAAGGGCACTTGTGAATGTGGCAGAACACTTATCAAGATGCTTAAACCTCGCGGACGTTCAGATGATATGCTCATTATCCGTGGCGTTAATGTATTCCCGTCGCAGATTGAAAGCGTACTTCTTTCTATGGGCAATACTGCTCCTCACTATCAGCTTATTGTTGACAGAATCGACAACAGCGATGTTCTTGAAATTCAGGTTGAAATTTCACCTGAAATGTTCTCTGATGAAATCAAGCAACTCAACGAGCAGGAAAGAAAGATTAAGCAACAGGTTGAATCCACATTGGGTATTGCAGCTAAAATCACTCTTGTTGAACCTAAGACAATTGCAAGAAGTGAAGGCAAGGCTGTTCGTGTTATAGACAAGAGAAAAATGAAATAATAGGGAGGTCATTTTATGTTTATTAAGCAGTTATCTATTTTTGTAGAAAACAAGCCGGGAAGACTTGCAACAATTACAAATCTTTTAAAGCAGAATGATATTGACATCCGTGCATTATCTATTGCAGATACAAGAGATTTCGGTATTATGCGTCTTATTGTCAATGACCCTGAAAAAGCAGAAAATGTTTTCAAGGAAGCTGGATGTACAGTGTCACTCACAAATGTTATTGCTGTCGGCATTGATGACAAGCCAGGCGGACTTTCTGGAGCAATGGATGTTCTTTATGCAAACAACATCAGCGTTGAATATATGTATGCATTCATCAGCAAGACAGACAACACCGCATATGTAATCCTCAGAGTTGAAAGCAACGAAAAGGCTCTTGAAGCTTTAAAGGATAATAATATTCAGATTTTAAGCGCTGAAGATATCTATAAAATGTAACATATCAACATAAAGGAGATGACACATGATAAAGCTACGACAATTTGAGGATAAGGACATTGACACTTTTAAAAAATGGCTTTATGTTCCCCATGTTGCCAAATGGTATCACGAGCCTGAAGATTGGATGGATGAAGTAATAAACAGAAATGATGAATACTTCTGGATCAATCATTATATTGTTGAGTATGAAGGAAAATCGATAGGCTTCTGTCAGTATTATGAGTATTATAGAAGTGGAGAAATCTGGCACGGTAATATTAAAACTGACGGAACATACAGTATTGATTATCTTATTGGTGAAACTGAATATCTGGGCAGAAAACTCGGCACACAGATTATCAATTCACTATGCGAAATGATAAAGACAGACAATAATGCTAAGAGAATTATTGTTCAGCCTGAAAATGAAAACAAAGCTTCTTGTGGTGTCCTGCTCTCTTGTGGCTTCAAGTATGATGATAGCAATGCTCTTTTTATAAGAGAAATATAACAAAATAAAACAGGACTAGTACTATTGTACTGGTCCTGTTTTTAAATAATTATAAGGAGTGTCTATTTTGTTTTTAAAGGTGACCGCCTTGCTAACATATAAGCTGATATAAAGAATGGAATTGATATGATTAATTTTGTAATAGTTGAATGAATCGGATTACCGGCAAAGCCAAATACTTTTCTAATAAAGCTTCCGTAATTTTTGTAGAGTAAAGCTGCTGCAATTAGTATTGCAATAAAAGCAATCCATATAGACACAAAGAATATAATTTTCCCGACTCTGCCAAGCCTTGCCAATATTTCAGATAACATATACAGAACTGCAAAAAGTACAATAATACTTCCGAATACCCAGAGGATAGTCAGCGCGATAGTCCCCCACTGGGTAACATCATTTGCTTTAAAATATCTTGAAAAA
>CALMXN010000078.1 GCA_937871145.1 uncultured Clostridia bacterium | reverse complement strand
CTATCATAAGTCTTTGCGCTCTCCGAGGGGATGAGGCAATGCTGCCTCAGATTATCGTACTCTGTCCCATCTTTCAGGTTCTCAAATCCTTTTTGAATTGCACTTTCCTCCATTGATTAAATCCAAAGTCGCTTGAACGGCTTTTTTCACTCCGCTTGATTATACACAAGTCGGAAGATTAGCTCGCGCCCTCACGTCCTGCGTCCGTTGCACAGACTATTTCGTCAATATCCTTGCTGTTCATCAGCTTTTTCAGTACACCAAACTGCTTGTTTTTGCCGACGTGACTTTGGTCACGTTGGAAACAAATATACTGCCATTCCGACGGAATAATCGGGAGCGTTTCCAAGCTCCATTTCTTGTACTTCTCATCATAGCTGTCTGCGTTAGCAAGACCGACAAGATGACCGATACACCAAGAAACGACATAGTTATCATTCTCAATATATCCGTCCTTGCGTTCGTGAACACCGAGTGCCTTTGCGATTGACTGAGCTACGCTCGGTTTCTCAGCTATCACTAATATTTTGTTTGCCATAGGTTGTCCTCCTTTAATTTTGGGTAAAAGAAAAGAGCCTACCGTGTGGTAAGCTCTATGTATCATATTGAAGGCAGCGTGATAATTAGAAATTTTACATTTATCTGAGTCTTTCATTTAAATTTGTACTATTCTGTATCTTCATCGTGCCAAATACAATAATATTCATCTTCATTGTCCCAAGCGTCTAAATCATTAGATTGACCAACATACAATAATTCATCATTACGAATGATGATTAAGCATTGATGTTCAGGTTCCCATGGACAATCACATTCTATTTCATAGCCTATTCCGTCACCTTTCGGCGGAAAAACATACAATCTTGGTCTGGAAAGATATTCAATAATATTCTTGCCCGATTTATAGCCATCCATAACAGGCTCAATACTTTTAACGATTTCATCGTATATTCCCATCTCATTCCATTCGGCATACATATAAAGAAAAAATTTTTCAAGATATTCTTGCAATTTAAAAAGCAAGTCACTGTTATTATTTAAGTTATTGTAGTGTGTAATACACTTTTCAGCATACGCAACTGTTGCACCGTCATGAACAAATATTGAAACATTCATTTCTCCCTTAAACAGTGAAATTGAATTAAATTTTCCATCAGCAAACCAACCGTTTTCATCAGTTTGCAAATCTCTGATAATTGACATATTTTCCTCCTAAATATTATATATTATGCGACTCAACAAACTTATGAATTATGATTTGTCGTCACGTTTAGTATATCATATCGTAACATTTTTTGCAACTACTCTATGTACCAAGCCTGATTTCTCAGGCTTGCAGATTTACTCGTCCTCTCCGTCATCGTCCTCATTGACCATAACTTCGTCGGATTCATCGTCATATTCGTCCTCGTCATAGGACTGCGACTTCTTCGGCTTTCCGTTCTGCTTTGGCTTATAAACCTTGAAATAGTAGAACGCTTCGCCACCGCCTGCGAGTAAGAGCAGAATAGGGATAAGGAACGAATTACTGCCACTTGTATGTGTGTCGGACTTATCTCCCTCCGAGCTTTCGCCGTCGGAGTTTGTTTCAACGGGATTACCGCTTTCATCGGTTTCGGCAGGAGTTTCTTCTCCGTCCGATACGCCAAGCTCCGATTTAACTTCTTCAGGAAAATCCTCGGAAAACGCAAGCAGGTCGTATTCATCGACAAGGTTCATAAAATACACGTTTTCGTTACCCTTATTATCTTTGTCAATCACGATATAGAACGTATTTTCGTTCTTGCTCTGCACGGTAATGAACTGACGGTCTGTCGTGCTATAATAAACTTGTAACACCCCTTCGAAAATGATAAAATAAAAGAAGAAGGAAGTGTAAGTATGAAACATTACAGCAAGGAACTAAAAGCAAAGGTGATACGATTACATTTACAAGAAGGAAGAAGCCAGAAGTCCTTGGAAGAAGAATACAACATAGGCCGCGGAGCAATTTATCACTGGTTAAAATCATATAACAAAGAATGCCAAACTAATCCTGAAAAAGCCACAGAAAAGCAAGACTATACTGACTATTTAGTCCTAAAAAAAGAGATTGAAGAACTTAGAAAAGAAAATGCATTCTTAAAAAAGCGGCGGCATTCTTCACTCTGATCAAGGAAGTCAATACACATCAAAGAAATTTGTTGATTTT
>CALMXN010000077.1 GCA_937871145.1 uncultured Clostridia bacterium | reverse complement strand
ATGATTATTTTTCATTTTTTATGCCCCCTATTCTTAGCTCAACAGTATTATCAACAGGGCAAACATTTTCGCTTGTGCATTTTAAACAACTGATACATTGATGATTAAGTATTTTTTCTTTGAAAGATACCTCAATATTCATAGGGCAAACTTTGTCACATTTTTTACAACCAACGCAAGTGTTTTTGTTTCTCTTAATCTTAAAAATCCTGAATAAGTTAAATATTCCGAGTGTTGCACCATAAGGACACATATACTTGCAGAATGGACGTTCAACAAACATTGATAATAATACTGTTATACCAAGAGTGATGTAAGCAGTTATTGCAACCTCACGGGCATATTGCGTGCAAAGATACTTCTTTAATAAAAGGAATTTTTATTCCTTTCTCGGTTAGCGTTTTTGCAAGAGCAATTGTTGCTACAATTACAAAAAATCCTATTTGAATAACTGGTCTTAGAAGTCTTTTCTTTTTTATTTTTTTCATGTACATACCTCCATTGATTTTGTATCTTTATTCTAAATAATCAATGTGTCGAAAGTATGGCATATATAATTTGTTTTCTTTCTCTTAAGGCTTAGATTGCTTTTAAAAAACATTAATTTGTCATGATTTTAATTTATGATATAACCGTAATAATAAAATTAAAGAGGTGTTTAAATTGGGATACATTTTGGTAGCAGATGATAATACTCAGATTTCTTCAATTTTAGCTGAATATATAAAAAAAGAGGGGTATATTCCTCTAATAGCAAATAACGGTTCTGAGGCAATTTCAAAATTTAAAGAATTTAATCCTGAAATTATTTTGCTTGATGTAATGATGCCTCTTATAGATGGCTTTGAAGTTTGCAGAGAAATCAGAAAAACCTCAAGCGTTCCAATTATTATGGTAACAGCAAGAGGCGAAGATTTTGAAAGAATCATGGGACTTGATATTGGTGCAGATGATTATATTGTTAAGCCTTTTTCACCTGGTGAAGTTATGGCAAGAGTGCGTGCTATTCTTCGTCGAATAACTAAATCTGATGATAACGTTACTCAAATTTTCAGCTATAATAATCTTAAAATAAATATAGATGATTATACAGTAACTATTGACAATAAGAATGTTCCATTAACAAAAAAGGAAACCGAACTTCTATGGACACTTGCAAATAATCAAAAAAAGGTTTTCTCAAGAGATAATCTTTTAAACAGCCTATGGGGATATGACTATTTCGGCGATACAAGGACAGTGGACTCTCACATTAAAAGGTTAAGAGCAAAGCTCGACCAATACCCTCATGACAATTGGGATATAAAAACAATGTGGGGCGTTGGCTATAAGTTTGAGGGAATAAAGAATGAAAAATAAAATAGTTTTAAAACTTGCCTTATATTTTACAATAGCGCTTTTAGTTTTTGCATTAATTATAAGCAGCGTTTTTATCTTTCTTTTTAAAAAAAATACTATAGAATTGAATAAAAATGAGCTTGAACAAAGGGCAACAAAAATATCCGAAACCTTATCTCCCATTATGGAAGGAAACATGACAAAAATGCAAGGTAGTGGATATGGAGCTTATATTAAATTTTTGAATGATATTGCTATGGCTGATGTCTGGATTGTTGATGAAAATCTTAATATTATTACAGGTGGGCAAGGGTTTCATACACAATATTCATTTTCCGAGCTGCCAAAAAATGCTGAAAGTATTGTTGAAGAAGTTTTTACAGGAAAAACAGCTTTCAGCGAAAGCTTTAGTCCTATTTTAGACACCCCTGTCATAACTATTGGAGTACCTATAACATCAAGTAACAACAAAATTATTGGGGTTGTTTTGCTTCATTCTCCTGTTAAAGGGATAAATCAGGCTATTTCAAAAGGTATTTTCATTTTTATTTTAAGTATGGGTATTGCATTGATTATAGCTATTTTACTTTCAATAGGATTTTCTGTTGTTTTTACAAAACCACTAAATAAAATGAATAACAATACTATGAAATTAGCTGAAGGTGATTATTCCGCAAAGAACAATATTAATCAATATGATGAGATTGGTACTCTGGCAAATAATCTTGATATTCTTTCTGAAAAACTCTATTTATCTTCGAGAGAAAGCGAGAAATTAGAACAACTAAGACGTGATTTTGTTGCAAACATTTCACATGAGTTAAGAACGCCGATTACGGTTATTCGTGGTTCTCTTGAGGCACTAAAAGATGAGGTTGTTACCGAAGAAACTCAAGTTAAAGAATATTACAAACAAATGCTTAATGAAAGTATCAATCTGCAAAGGCTTGTCGGGGATTTACTGGACTTATCAAGGCTTCAGAATACCGAATTTGAAATTGAAATGTCAGAGGTTAATATTTGTGATGTTGTAAATGATGTCATAAGAAGTGCAAGCAATTTAGCACAGGTTAAAAATATAGAATTATTAGTCCGGAATTCTGCTGCAAATTGTTCTGTTCAAGGCGATTATGGAAGGCTAAGGCAGATGTTTATGACAATACTTGATAACGCAATAAAGTTTTCGCCTCAAGATGGACATATTTATATAATTTTAACTCAGAATGATACCTTTAATGTTTCTATCAGGGACGAGGGAATAGGTATAGAAAAAGAAGATTTGCCGTATCTTTTTGACCGTTTCTATAAAACAAAAGCTGTTGAAAATACAAATGGAACAGGCTTGGGGCTTTCAATTGCAAAACAAATAGCAATGCGGCATAATGCTCAAATTAGCGTCAATAGTGTAAAAGGTGAAGGAAGTGAATTTGTAGTAAGCTTTCCTATGGCTATTTCATTTATCGTATAGGTTTTATTCAATGATGTTGACGACAACATCACTCGGACTAATATTGGCTCTGATTTACAAGCCACGTACATGGTGCACAATATGTCCTATTGGAACAATATCTGAGGAATATATTAAAAGGAAAAAATAAAAAAATCAGGTATTTAAGCTCTTTTTTTATTCTAACAATATTATCAAATAATCTCCTGAGTTAATGCAAACTTCACTATTACAAATTTTTCACTTATAAATACCATTATGCAATATAAAAATCGCTTATTCCGTGCAAAATATCTATTATCAAAGCCACAAAAAATGTGCCTTGTGAACTGTTCACAAAGCACAAATTATTATTTCATTTCTTCTGCCATCAGCAATAT
>CALMXN010000076.1 GCA_937871145.1 uncultured Clostridia bacterium | reverse complement strand
AACAGTTTTATTATTCAACGCAATAACCTCATCTGCAAACATCAGCGCATGATTAGGGTTATGAACACTCATTATTGCTGACTTGTTGTTTTTCTTAATATACTTGTAAAGCCTGTCAAGGAAAATATGCTGTCTTTTATAATCAAGCGAAGCAACAGGTTCATCAAGCACCATAAAATCAGCATTTTGTAGCTGTGAACGTGCAAGATAGCAAAGCTGTCTTTCGCCACCGCTTATACAGTCAAGTGACTTGTTCTCAAGCTCATTTATTCCAAAGTCAGATAATGCCTGTTCAGCCTGACGAATATGCTCCTTTGAGGGATTTTCAAGAAAAGACAGATACGGGTTTGCACCCATAAGCACAAAATCAAGAACAGTACATTTTATATTTGTGTCGCTTATCTGCGGTATGTATGAAATCAATTGGCTTCTTTGCCTTGCGGAAATTTTATCTGCTTGCTTGTTATCAAAAAGAATTTCCCCACTCTCAAGTGGTATAAAGCCTGTTATTGACTTGAGTAAGGTTGACTTCCCTGTTCCGTTTAATCCTAAAAGCATTGTGAATTTTTCGGGCGAGATTTTCAAATTTATATCATTCAAAATTGGTTTCTTTAAAAGTGAAACAGAAACATTTTTAAGTTCTATCAGCATATCTGTCCCTCCAAAGAAAAATTAACAGGAATATCGCCCCTATCAATGATGTGAGAATGCTTATTGGTAGTTCCACAGGAAAAAGGCTTCTTGATAATATATCAGAAATCAGCAGTAATATTGAACCTGAAAATATAGATAACAGGAAGTTTTTCTTTATATCATCACCGTTGAATAGCTTTATAATATGTGGTGCGATTAGACCTATCCATGAAACTACTCCCGCTACTGAAACTACGGCAGAAACTAAAACAGTTGCACAAAGTATTGCTAACGCTCTCACAAGCTTTACTGAAAGCCCAAGGCTCTGAGCCTCATCATCACCGAGTGAGAGGACTTTGAGCTTCCAACGGATAAGATAAAGAATTATAGTCGCTATTAATATTAATGGAATAATTGTTGTTATGTCAGACCAATCTGCTGATGAAAAGCCACCCATAAGCCAGAATTCAATTGCTGGGAGCTTTCTGTCAGGGTCAGCAACATACTTTAGTGCCATAATAAAAGATGAAGCCACCGACGACATCACAATCCCCGATATAAGCAATGACATTATCTTATTGCCGCCCATTAGTTTTGCTATAAGCATTGTGATGATTACCACTATAATTCCTGAAAGCAAGGTTATCGACTGCATACTTATTGCTGTGTGAGTGGTAAATATTATTGCAATTATCGCTCCGACTGAGCATCCACTGCTTACGCCAAGAACATCGGGTGATACAAGCGGATTTTTAAATATGCTTTGATAGACCAAGCCCGCTAAAGCTAACGCTCCACCGCTCATCATAACAAGAACAGTCCTCGGAAGACGGATATTTTTAAATATATTTATATCCATTTCATTATCGTGACTGCCGATAATTATACTGAATATACTCTTAACAGACAGATTATACCTGCCGACACAAAGCGAAATGATAAAAACTATTATCAGCAATATTAAGGCTGTGATAACCTTATATCTGTTTTTCATTAAAGTCCCATATCCTCTTCTGTTACTTCTATTTCAAAAAACTCTTTATAGAAAGCCTTTGCTTCTTTCAGAAAATCATCGTATTTGTAGAAATTCGGCTGAATCTTACTTGCAAGCCACATTACGCCAAGGATTGATGAAGGTGTCGGATAGTCCCAAGGCTCAATTGCTGACGGGAATGTGTACACCCTGTTATTTTTCACAGCGTCAACCTGTGAAAGCTTCTTATCGTTTTTTATATCTTCAAGCTTATATTGTGCGTAGCTAACAGCAAATATTGTATCTGGGTTC
>CALMXN010000075.1 GCA_937871145.1 uncultured Clostridia bacterium | reverse complement strand
ATTTATTCTATATAACAGACGAGCTTTCACAGAAGTTATCTGATACTTCAACCCCTCAGGGAATATATGCAATTGTACAAAAACTTGACAAAAATAATTACACTGATAAAATATTAACTGATGGAAAATACATTGTCCTTAACAATCTTCAGGACCCTGGTAATATCGGAACAATCATCCGCAGCGCAGATGCTGTCGGAATAAATGGAATATTCCTGATCAATGATTGCTGCGATATTTACAACCCGAAGCTTATCCGCTCGACAATGGGCTCACTATTCAGAATGAATATATGGGACGATATTTCCATTGAAGAATTTTTTGCGTTCGCAAAAGAAAAGAAAATTAAAACCTTTGCGGCTGTCATCGACACTGATGCAATATCGCTCACCGACAGTGATTTTTCAGATTGCTGTGCAGTTGTAATCGGTAATGAGGGTAATGGACTTCCACAAGACATAACAAACAGATGTGACAATAAACTTACTATTAAAATGCAAGGTAACATTAATTCACTTAACGCTGCAATGGCTACGGGAATAATTATGTGGGAAATGCTCAAATAGTAAGGAGGATTTCATTGGACAATCTAAAGTACTGGGTCTGGGTTGCACAGGTTTTCGGCCCTGCAAACCATAGATTCTGGGATGTCACCAAAGAATATAATGAAATTGAAGCAATTTACTCCGCACTTAAAAACGGAGAGATAAAAGGTCTTTCTGAAAAGGAAAAGCAATCAGTAAGAACAACTCATATTGAACAATCTGAAAAGATAATTGAATATTGCCATAAAAATGATATGAGAATAATATCATTCGAGGATGATGAATTTCCGTCAAGACTAAGAGAAATTTATAATCCACCTACAATACTATTCTGTTATGGTGATTTAAGTTATATTGATGATGACGTTGTCCTTGGAGTAGTCGGCGCAAGAGAACCTTCCGAATATGGTGTTAAGGTTGCTGAAAATATCTGCACTGAACTTTCAAAAGTCGGTACAGTACTTGTAAGTGGCTTTGCTTATGGAATTGACTCAATAGCACACAAATGTGCATTGAAGCATAGCAGAACTGTTGCAGTGCTTGGCTGTGGGCTTGATTATGACTACCCCGCAGAAAATGCAAAGCTGAAAAGAGTTCTTGCTAAAAACGGTGCAGTAATAAGCGAGTATTTCCCGGGAACAAAGCCTTTTTACGATAATTTCAAACAAAGGAACCGTCTTATTTCGGGATTAAGTCTTGGTGTGCTTGTTGTTGAGGCTTCCTCAAAAAGTGGCTCACTCAATACCGCAAGTCACGCTCTTGCACAGGGTAAGGATATTTTCTGTATCCCACCACATGATATTTTTAATGAGAAGTTTTCAGGCGTTGCGGGACTTTTAAGGGACGGAGCAATACCGGTTTTCAGCCATCTTGATATCCTGTATGAATATTTTGATAATTTCTCACATAAATCAAATGATATTAAGGCTTTTGAAAATATATTTATAAAAAGCACAGAAGCTCCTGAAATCACCCAGCCTAAAGAAAGAAGAAAAAGAACTGTTGCAAAAATGAAAGTAACAGAACCACAGCAGATTATTGAAGAAACATCTACAGCAGATTTATCTTCACTTGACGGAACAAAACGCCAAATTACTGAGCTTTTAGCTGACGGTACATTACTCGCTGATGAAATATCTCAGGCATTGGATATGGATATTTCTCAGGTGCTGTCAGAACTCACAGAGCTTGAGATTGACGGTTATATTAAAGCACTTGCAGGGAATAGATATTCCCTTTGAATAAATACACAAGGATGGAGAAACCATGTCAAATTTAGTAATAGTTGAGTCGCCTGCTAAGGCAAAAACAATAAAGAAATATCTCGGTGACAACTTTGAAGTAATTGCTTCAATGGGACATATCCGTGATCTTCCAAAATCTAAAATTGGTGTAGATATTGAAAACGATTTTACACCTCAATATATAGAAATCAAAGGCAAGGAAGAGCTTATCAAAAGCCTTAAGAAACAGGCTAAAAAGAGCGACTATGTTTATCTTGCAACTGACCCCGACCGTGAGGGAGAGGCAATATCCTGGCACTTAGCACAGATGCTTGGGCTTGATGTAACTGATAAGAACAGAGTTACTTTCAATGAAATAACTAAAACAGGCGTTAAGGCTGGTATGGATCAGCCACGTGAAATTGATTTATATCTGGTTAATGCACAACAGGCTCGCCGTATCCTTGATAGAATTGTCGGATATAAGCTTAGCCCGTTTTTATGGAAAAAGGTAAGACGTGGCTTGTCTGCTGGACGAGTTCAGTCTGTTGCTGTTCGAATTATAGTTGACAGAGAAAATGAAATCCGTGAGTTCGTTACACAGGAATACTGGTCAATTGATGCAAAACTTACAGCACCAGGTAGCAGAAAAGTCTTCCCTGCGAAATTAACAGGTATTAACGGTAAAAAGGTTGATGTAAACTCAAAGGAAGAAGCCGACAAGATTCTTGCTTCTCTTGAGCATTCTCCTTTTGTTGTAACAGGTGTCAAGAAAAGTGTCCACAAGAAATCACCAGCGCCACCGTTTACAACATCTACATTGCAGCAGGAAGCTTCCCGTCGGCTTGGCTTTCAGGCAAGAAGAACAATGAAGGCTGCACAGGAGCTTTATGAAGGTATTGACGTTGCTGGAATGGGTGCAGTAGGTCTTATCACATATATGAGAACAGACTCACTGAGAATTTCTGAAGAAGCACGAACAGCTGCTTACAAATACATCAACGAAAAGTATGGGGATAATTATCTCCCTGAAAAGCCTAACTTCTATAAAACAAAAGCAAATTCACAGGATGCCCATGAAGCTATCCGTCCGTCTTTGCCTGAGCTTACTCCTGAAAGAATAAAGCAAAGCCTGACTTCCGACCAGTATAAGTTATATAAGCTTATATGGGAACGCTTTATCGCAAGTCAGATGGCAAAAGCTCTCCACGATACTGTATCTGTTGATATTCTTGCAAATGACTGCAACTTCAAAGCTTCTGGTTATTCAGTAAAATTCGATGGTTATACAGTTGTCTATGAAGAATCAAAAGAGGAAAACACAGAGGACAACAGTGTTCTCCCTGAAATAACAAAGGAAGATATTCTCAAGGTAAAATCTCTTGACGGTAATCAGCATTTTACACAGCCACCAGCAAGATACACTGAAGCTTCACTTATCAAAGCACTTGAAGAAAACGGAATAGGCCGTCCAAGTACCTACGCACCGACAATCACAACAATTATTACAAGAAACTACGTTGAACGTGATGGCAAACAGCTAAAGCCAACCTCTCTCGGTGAAGTTACAACTGAGCTTATGAGGGAGCATTTCAATCGTATTGTTGATGTGAAGTTTACAGCAGGAATGGAAAAGGACCTCGACGATGTTGAATTAGGCAAAAAACAATGGGTAGAAACCTTAAAGGATTTCTATTCTGACTTTGACAAAACCCTGAAAACTGCAGAAGAAGCTATGGAGGGTAAGCGTGTTAAAGTCCCTGATGAGGAAACTGATATAATCTGCGAAGAATGTGGTCGCAATATGGTTATTAAAATCGGCAGATTTGGAAAGTTCCTTGCTTGTCCTGGCTTCCCTGAATGTAAGAACACTAAGAAAATTGTTCAGGAGACTGGTGGACTATGCCCATTCTGCGGTAAAAAGGTACTACAGAAGAAATCCAAAAAGGGAAAGAAATATTTTGGCTGTGAGGATAACCCAAATTGTAGCTTTATGACCTGGGATACCCCTGTCGCTGAAAAATGCCCTCGTTGTGGTTCGACATTGTTCCAGAAGGGCGGAAAATCAGGTAAATTAATATGCCACAAGGAAGGCTGTGGCTTTGAGAAAGAGTTAAGTAAATAATGGTAGTAAAAGTAATCGGTGCAGGGCTTGCTGGCTGTGAAACGGCATGGCAGCTTGCAAATCATAATATAGATGTTGAGCTTTATGAAATGAAGCCTGTGAAGTATTCACCTGCTCATTCCTATAAAGGCTTTGCAGAGCTTGTATGTTCAAATTCCCTTAAGGCAGCAAGAATTGACTCAGCAGCAGGAATGCTGAAGGAAGAAATGCGTCGCCTTGGCTCACTTACAATGGAATGTGCCGCACAGACAAGTGTTTCTGCTGGCGGAGCATTGGCAGTTGACAGAGAAAAATTCTCCGACCTTGTCACAGAAAGAATCAAAAATCATTCACGTATAAAAATTTTTACAGAAGAAATTGAAAATATCCCCGACGGATATGTTATAATAGCAACAGGCCCTCTCACATCTGGTGGACTTGCAACAAGCATTTCAGATAAATGTGGTAGCTATCTTAGCTTTTTTGATGCTGCCGCACCAATCGTCACATATGAAAGCCTTGACAAAGACCTTGTTTTCTTTGCATCACGTTATGGGAAGGGCGAGGCAGACTATATTAACTGCCCAATGAATAAGGAAGAGTACCTAACTTTCTATAATGAACTTATTAACGCTGAATCAGCCCCACTAAAGGAATTTGACAAGCAAAGCTTTAAAGTTTATGAGGGTTGTATGCCTATTGAAGTCCTTGCAAAACGTGGCGAGGACACAATGCGTTTTGGACCATTAAAACCAGTTGGGCTAACAGATCCTCGTACAGATAAGCGTCCGTACGCTGTTGTACAGCTCCGTAAGGAAAATAACGACGGAACATTATACAACCTTGTCGGTTTTCAGACAAACCTTAAATTTGGTGAACAGAAGCGTGTTTTCTCACTCATTACAGGACTCAAGGATGCTGAATTCATGCGATATGGCGTAATGCACAGGAATTCATTTTTAGATAGTCCAAGACTTCTGGACGAGCATTTTTGCCTGAGAAAAGATGAAAAGGTTTATTTTGCGGGACAGATTACAGGTGTTGAAGGATATATAGAATCTGCAGCCAGCGGTATTATGGCTGGTCTGAATCTTGCAAGAAAGCTTAATAACCTCGAGCAGATTTCATTGCCGAAAGAAACAATGTTAGGCGCATTATCAAAATATATAAGTGATGAAAGCGTAATAAACTTTCAGCCTATGGGCAGTAATATGGGAATTCTCCCTGAACTTCCTGAAAGAATAAGAGATAAAAAGCTGAAATATTCTGCAATAGCACAAAGAGGCCTAGCAGAACTCGATAAAGTATTAAAAGAAAAGGAGATTGTGTGAATATGAAAATAATAGTTGACGCTTTTGGTGGGGATAATGCCCCTTTGGAAGTTCTAAAGGGAAGCGCAATGGCCGTTGAAAAGCTTGAAAACGTTGAAGTCATACTTGTTGGTAATGAAGATATAATAAAGGAAACTGCATGGAAGAACAGCGTTTCTTTAAACGGAATAACAATAAAACAAGCTCCTGATGTTATTGAAATATGCGATGAACCTACAACAATTCTCAAAGAAAAGTCAGAATGTTCAATGGCTGTCGGAATGAAAGCACTTGTTGATGGTGAGGGCGACGCTTTTGTCAGTGCAGGTAGCACTGGCGCACTTGTTGTCGGCTCAACATTCATAGTAAAACGTCTTAAAGGAATAAAAAGAGCTGCACTCGCCACAATAATGCCAACAGCAAAAGATCCTACAATGTTTCTTGACGTTGGTGCAAATGCAGATTGTCGCCCTGAAATGCTCACACAATTCGGTATTATGGGTTCTTGCTATATGAATAAGATTATGGGTATTAATAACCCAAGCGTAGGACTTCTTAACATAGGCGCAGAAAAATCAAAAGGACGAGCTTTAGAGCTTGAAACATATGAACAGCTTGAAAAGGCACCTGTTAATTTTGTTGGAAATATCGAAGCAAGAGAAATCCCAAAGGGTGAATGTTCTGTTATCGTAACAGATGGTTATACAGGAAATGTTGCCTTGAAGCTTTATGAAGGAATGGGTTCATTCTTTGGAAAGACTTTAAAGGATATACTACTTACAGGAATAAAATCTAAAATTGCAGGAATTCTTGTACTTAAAAAAGTCAAAGCGTTCAAGAAGAAAATGGACTATTCTGAATATGGCGGAGCACCGCTTCTTGGTACATCAAAGCCAGTAATCAAAGCACACGGTAGTTCAGATGCTAAGGCATTCTACAATGCAATAAGACAGGCTGATGCTTTTGTAAAAGCAAAGGTAATTGATGAAATATCAGCGTCATTGTCAGCAATGACAAAAAAGTCAGCAGAAATAGCTGAATAAAATACTTGATAGAAGGTTTACAAAATGAAAGAATTTCAAAGGATAATAGGTTATAACTACAAGAATGACAAGCTTTTGTACGAAGCATTATCACATTCTTCCTTTGCAAATGAAAATA
>CALMXN010000074.1 GCA_937871145.1 uncultured Clostridia bacterium | reverse complement strand
TGGAATTTAACTAAAATATTTAGTGAAACAACAAAATAATAGTTGAACATTGTTAAATAAAGTAATATAATATATGAAAAAGGAGGTAATTATGAGCACTATAAAAATTGACTCAACTAAATGTATTGGTTGCAACTCGTGTATAAGAGTTTGTCCAACCCACATTGCAAATATTGCATCCATTAATAATGAGGGAAAACTTACCATAAGCATAGATGACGAAAAATGCATAAAATGTGGCGAATGCATAAAAGCATGCTCCAGTCATGGCGCCAGAACTTATCTTGATGACACTCATCAGTTTATAGATGATGTTACCAACAATAAAAAGATATCTGTAATTGTTGCTCCTGCTGTAAAAGTATCCTTCGGTGATAGATGGAAAAATGTCGTTGCCTGGTTACGTTCAATTGGTGTGGACAAGATATATGATGTTTCCTTCGGCGCTGATATCTGTACCTGGGCTCACTTAAAACTTGTAAAGCAAAATCCTGATGCAAAAATAATATCTCAGCCTTGTGCTGCCACTACTAATTATATTCTCAAATATCGTCCTGAACTATTGAAAAACCTTTCTCCTATACACAGCCCGATGCTGTGTGCTACGGTATACATAAAAAAATATATGAATGACAGCAACGTTATTGCTGCATTGTCACCTTGTATAGCAAAAAAGGATGAATTCACGCAGACTGGTCTTGTAAAATATAATGTTACATTTGAAAAGCTGAAACAATACTTTAATGAAAAGAATATAAATATTTCATCATTCAACTATAATGAGAATACACTTTTTGATAATGACCTTTCTTTTGAGGGAGCAGTTTATCCTCAACCGGGCGGACTGAAATCCTGCTTACAATTTCATAATCCACATCTTACAGTTATTAATTCTGAAGGTCCGACAAAAATATATAAGGAAATTGACAACTACTCAAATATTCAGCCTGAGTTTGTTCCAACCGTTTTTGATATCCTGAACTGTGAATTCGGATGCAATACCGGTCCTGCTGTCGGCAGAGAAGCTGACGTCTTCGCTATCTATAAAACTATGCACGGCATAAAACACGATGCAAAGGAATCGCGCAAAAAGCATAAGACCTTTAAAGATTATAAGCAGTTCAAGTATTTTGATAAAACACTTAAACTTGAAGATTTTATGAGAGAGTATTCAACTAAATATACTCTTAACATTGTCAGTCCAACAGAGAGTGAGATTGAAGCTGCATTCATTGAACTTCACAAATTTACTCCTGCTGAGAGAAAGATTGACTGTCATGCCTGCGGATACAGAAACTGCTACGACATGGCGCGTGCGGTAGCAAACGGTAATAATATCTCAGACAACTGTATGCAGAAGGCAAAGAGTATAGCTGAAAATAAGACTAAGCGTGTCAATGAGCTTAATGACAATGTCAGAACGCTTACAAAAGAACTTCAAAATGTTATTGTTTCACTTTCAAGTAACATTCAGAATGTCAACTCAGATGTTGTGAACATTGATTCTCTTAATACTACAAATACAAACGATATGAGTGCCATTACCGAAAGAATGAATGAACTCAACAATCTTTCTAAGAAAATCAACGTTGCACTTTCGAATATTCATAAAGGCGCTGATAACTTCAGCAAAATGACTTCTGATGTTTCTTCAATAGCATCCAAAACAAATCTTCTTTCACTAAATGCTTCAATAGAAGCTGCTCGTGCTGGTGACGCTGGAAAGGGCTTTGCTGTTGTAGCAACAGAAGTAAGAAGCCTTGCAAACAACTCTTCTTATGCTGTTAATGATGCAGAGCATTACAACAGGCAGGTTAATGAAGCTGTTGTTGATATCAGCACAATCATCAATACTATTGATACAACCGTACATGATCTGCTTGAAATTGTTGATCACGTTAACGAAAATGTTTCTGTCACAAAAGAAAGAGGAAGTTCAATAAATGATAGTATGGTTGTCGTAAGTCAGATTACTGAAAATGTTGAAAAACTTGTTGTTGAAGCGTTTGATATGCTCAATAATTAAACAACAATATTTAAAGCCTCATCAAATGATGAGGCTTTTTTCTTTAAGCTTATGAATTGTCAGCTTTTCTTTTTCTTCTATTGATAACTTACTCCATTCAAAATGGGTGATAACAGGTACTTTTATATTAATAATACTTTCCCGTTCAAGAAGATTATTTTCAAATACTGTTGAGCCACATAACTGGCATTTATTATCTTCCTTCAGAAAATCAATATTATGTCCATTAATCTTATCACAGGTTATTCCAAACATTGAAATTACAAGCTTGTCAAAAGATTCTTTTATATATGAAACAGACCTTCTATTCAAAATGTGCTCAAGTAACTCTTGAAATTCTGTAAAACATTCATCTTCTATCAGATTTTCAAAAGCATAGTATGGTATGTCATTGAGTACTACCAATCGTTCCCCATATGAAAAATCAGATAAGTACAGGAATTGCTTTGACTGTCTGCATTCTTTACAGCGAATAACTTCCCTTCTCACATTAATGCTAACTTCGTTCATTATGTCTGTCCTCTTTGTGTTTTATTGATTGACATACCAACTGTGTCCACAGTTCTGGCAGATTGCTTTAACTCGATGACTTGTTTTTGACTTCGTGTTTGTGATAAGTGGAATTATCAGAATAATTCCCACTGTAATTATTGCAAGAAATATCCATAAAATCCAACCACAGCATCCTCTGTTTTTAACTTTTGTTGTAGTTTCGTTCACAACAATTACATTTGAACTATTGCATTTAGGACAAATCATAATGTAAGCCTCCATTTGTATTATGTTTATAGCATAACATTATAGATAGACTATGTCAAACAAAAGCACTCAACAGAATTATTTTTATTAAGTGCCTTTTAAATTATCTGATTAATACCATTGCTGAAATCGGTGGGACTTCTACTCTTTCTGAATTAATTGAGTTAATAATATTGTTACCTGCAGTATTATCATTGAGGATGACATTCCACTTTCCGTCAGGGATATTTACAGCTGTTGTTTCTTTATTTGCATTAAAGATAACAGTAATTTCTTCATTATCACCTTTTAAAATGAATGCAACTGTATTTTCAGGACAGTTATCAATAAAAGATAAATGCTTTTCAATCTGCTCTTTAGTTGTCATTCTAAAAAGGCTGTGTGCTTTTCTTAACTCTATAAGACCTTTGTAATAATTATAGACATCCTTATACTCAGTTTTTCTGTTCCATTTGATGCTGTTGACACTATCAGGACTGTTATAGCTGTTTTCGGCAAAGCTTGTGCCGGTATAATCATTTGGCTTTGAACGCAGAAATTCCTGCCCTGCCTGAATGAAAGGCACACCTTGTGAAAGGAATACTATTGCTGCCGACAACTTATCCATTCTTTTTCTGTCCTCGACAGTTACGCCTGAAGCAGAGTAATAAAGCTTATCCCATAAAGTGAGATTATCGTGAGCCTCACAGTAATTGACTACCTGGCACGGCGAAGTTGCCCAAGGCTTTATTGTTGCTTTTGAATAGTCAATCAGGTTTAGATCGGAAGAGCGTCGTGTAGGG
>CALMXN010000073.1 GCA_937871145.1 uncultured Clostridia bacterium | reverse complement strand
CAAATTACAACAAAATTCATAGTTTTTCGGGCAAGTCGTGAAATTCACGATTTGCTTTATTTTATGCCTGAAAGGAGGCGCTGCCGATGTGATACTGAAATAGCATATTTCACCGTTTTAGCCGTGGGGGTATAGTTACCCTACCTATGTCTGCTCAATAGCTCGTACCTCCCAATGCGTCGGGGCATTTTTCGCAAAAAACGCTCCGAAAAGTAACACAAAATCGAATATCCATCTGTAAGCCGTTTGAGAAATCAAGCGGCTTTTTTACGTCCATATCAAAAAGGAGGAATTACCATGATTGATTTCAAATCCATAAAAGAGAACCTTGACCTCATCGACACCGCAAGGTATTACAACGTTCATATTACAGGGAACAGCATGATAAACTGTATATTCCATGACGACAAAAATCCGTCGATGAAGCTTTATCACGACCATTTTTATTGCTTTGGCTGTGGTGAGCACGGTGATGTAATTGCCTTTAATGCAAAGCTTTTTGGATTATCACAGTATGAATCTGCTCAAAAGTTGCAATCCGATTTCGGAATATCATCTGAAATTAAACCGTCAATACGTCAGGCAATTAAACAGCTCAGTCAACAGGAAAAGGAAATTAAGGCTTACAGAATCCTAAATGATTATTGTAAGTTTCTTATGAAATGCCGCGTTGACTATGCACCCAAAACACCTGATGAACCGCACCATCCCTTATTCATAGAAAGCCTTAAAAAACTTGATGAATATGAATATTACTGCGATATTTTCATCACAGGCACACAAGCAGAAAGAAAAGATTTTTTAGAAACAAGAAAGGAGCTATTGAATGACCTCAACAGAAAATTGCACCCAGTCATTACCCACAGAAATTCCGAAGAAATCGCCTAAATGCGAATGGTTTGACGGAAAAAGCGTTGATGAATTACGTTTTTGTGAGGAATTTCTTGCAGAAAACAATCTCAGGTTTATAGAGGAATGTTATTACAACATTAACGGAATTGTCCCTGCCCCATATATTGAAAAGCTTATAACAGATAAGCTGATTACGGCAGGTGTCCGCTTTGGATTTGCTAATAAAATTAAGAACCTCATGAACGCACTTCGTCATATCTGCTACCAAGAGGATTTACCATCTGGAGATGACGAAATTCATCTTCTTAACGGCGTCCTCAAAACTGATGGAACTTTTATTCCCGATTTACAGTTTTGCCGTAACAGAATAAATATTTCATATGCAATTAACACCCCACACCCGACAAACTGGCTTTCGTTTGTGAATGACTTGCTTGAACCTACCGATATTCTGACCTTGCAGGAATATCTCGGCTATTGTCTGATAAATTCCACAAAAGCACAGTCTATGCTTTTTCTCGTCGGTAAAGGCGGTGAGGGCAAATCCAGAATAGGAGTTGTCATTGAAAAACTTTTCGGAACTGCCTGTTATTTTGAAAGCATTGTTGCTCTTTCAAAGGACAAGTTTTTGCGTGGAAATCTTGTCGGGAAAACAGTTCTCGTTGATGATGACATGAGCTTTGAGGGGATAAAGGACACCTCTTTTTTGAAAAGTCTTGTTACCGCTGAAACATCTATTTCTGTTCAATGGAAAAACCGTCAGGCAATTCAAGCAAAGCTCCGCACCCGAGCAATTGTATTTTCAAACAGCTCACCCACATCACTTTATGATAAAACCGACGGCTGGCACAGAAGATTGATTGTGCTTTCCACAAAGTCAGCACCGCCTGAAAGAATTCCAGACAGATTTCTTTCAGAAAAACTGCTTACAGAACTTGACGGAATATTTCTATGGGCATTTGAAGGTTTAAGGCGGCTTATCAAGAATAATTTCATGTTTACACTCAGTGAAAAAACTGTTGATTCAATGACGGTTATTAGAAATGAAAGCTGTAATATTTCTGAATTTATGCAGGACGAACAGGCGGTACAATTCCGTTCTGACATTACAACTTGTTCTGTCGATATTTATAACGCATATTGCAATTGGTGCTATGGAAACGGGCTTGAACCGTTAAGGCAGAAACGATTTTATGAT
This sequence comes from uncultured Clostridia bacterium, assembly GCA_937871145.1. Taxonomy (GTDB): domain Bacteria; phylum Bacillota; class Clostridia; order Oscillospirales; family Ruminococcaceae; genus SZUA-444. Next base: position 912 of record CALMXN010000073.1, on the reverse strand, counting down.
TGGTTTGCTCAAAATTGTCAGCAATATAATCTTGTTCCGACGAACAAGGCATACAACGGGCGCAGTTTTGTAAGAGGCTATGAGGGTATCAGGGTAAGCTTCAGAAGTCACATCGAATAAAATAATTTAATTTGCTTCGTACGTACGTCCGACGCAGGTACGCAAGTACGAACCGTTTTTAACTAAGTTTTTTGAAAGGAACAGATTTATGCCACGAATGAGCAAAAGAAAAAAGGAAGAATGGTCGTTCTTCCTCAACATTATAAACCGAAAAGAATACAACATATTGTGTCGCAGCTGCCATCGTGATTGCAAGCAAAGTTTTCGTTCTGTTGTTATAGAATGCCCGAAATATATGTCAAAGCGAAGCAGTCGAAAGCTATGAATTCTTGAAAAAGTTTATCAGCCCTGCTGGGCGAGATAGGTTGACAGCAAGCATATGATTTGTCTAGACACTCTTGAATTTCTATCGAAAATCAAATCGCTGACAAATGCAAATTTCTTACGAAGTTTTCTTGTTGGGATAGCCCCAAACCCTTTTAAATGAGCTTGCGCCCAGATTATGAAAAATCAATTTTGGAGGTATAGTTTTTGAAGATAATTTTATCGCAGTTAGCGTGACGATGAGGAGGAGTTTTATGGAAATAAATTATAATCCCGAAACTAATTTATCCGAATATAAAATTGGAAATACAACGTATGTCGTAACTATGAAATTTAATAAAAGCGGTGAAAACCTTGAGGATATAATTTCTCATCTTATAGCCAGAGATATTGAAGAAGCAGCCTGAAAGTATGGACTTTTACAGCAGATTGTGATATTATATATGTATCATAATCCGCTGTTATTTGTCGGGAAGTGAGGATAAAATGTTAACAGACAAAATTACAGCTTTATATTGTCGTTTAAGT
>CALMXN010000072.1 GCA_937871145.1 uncultured Clostridia bacterium | reverse complement strand
GTATAAAGAGTTGCGAACTTCTCGCCTTTGAGGACTTAGGTTGTGAGTCTGTTAAAAAGCTTTATGTTGAAAAATTTCCTTTGGTTGTTGCAAATGATTGCGCTGGTAAGGATATTTTCAGCGAAGGAAGAAAACAATATAAGCGTTAGGTTATTATAAGCATATAAAAGCTTCTGATTTAACAGGAGCTTTTTGTTTTTATTTAAGATTTATGTTTTGGAGAAATAATGAAAAGATTTATTACAGATAAAAGCTTTTACATGACAGTATTAGCTATTACATTACCAATAGCACTACAGAATTTAATAGTATTCGGCGTATCAATGATGGACACAATTATGCTTGGCAGACTTGGCGGTATCCAGATTTCAGCCTGTTCACAGGCGAACCAGCCAGGCTTCGTTTTCCAGATGTTTAATTTTGGTCTTGCCGGTGGGGGAACAGTTCTTGCTTCGCAATATTGGGGCAAAAAGGATATGAACTCAATAAAAAAGATTTTCTCAATTGTTATAAGAATTACAGTTATTGCTTCAATAATTCTTACACTTCTTGCTTTGATTTTCCCTGATGAAATTATGAAGTTTTATATTAAAACAGAAACTGCTGAAGATAGACTTATTCTGTCAGAAGCCGTTGATTATCTAAGAATCGTTGCATTTTCTTATCTGTTCTTCGGGCTTTCAGTGTGTATTACTTTTATGCTAAGGAGTATTGAAATAGTAAAAATTGCTGTTCTGTCAAGTAGCATTTCTTTTGTTGTGAATGTATTCTTTAACTGGGTTTATATTTTTGGAAATCTTGGAGCACCTGCTCTTGGAATAAAAGGAGCAGCCATTGGAACACTGATTGCGAGAATTGTCGAGTGTACGCTGATTGTGAATTATCTGCTTTTTGTTGATAAAAAACTGAGAATCAAACTGACAGACATTATCAGTCATGATATGCTTATGTTCAGGGATTACCTTAAATACAGCCTCCCAGTGGTCGGAAACGAAATCATGTGGGCGTGTGGAATTTCACTTCAGGCTGCTATTTTAGGAAAGCTATCTTCGCAGATTCTTGCAGCAAACTCAATTGCAATGGTTCTTCAGCAGCTTGCAACACTTATCACCTTTGGAACTGGTAGTGCAGCCTGCGTCCTTGTCGGAAAGAAAATCGGTGAAGGAAATGTAGAAGATGCACGAAGCACAGCCTCAACAATAATGATATGGAGTATTGTTCTTGGAATTATAGGCACGATAACAATAATTCTTTTGAGAAAACCGTTTGTAAATATGTATAATATTACTCCTTCAACAAAGGAGCTTGCAAAGAATCTTCTGATTATTACAGCAATTATTGTATTCTTTATCTCCATCTCAGTAAACAGTATTGTCGGCGTTTTGAGAGGTGCAGGAGATACTAAATATTCTTTCCGGCTCGAAATGTCAGCCCTTTGGTTTATAGCTATTCCTCTTGGCGCATTAGCTGGCTTTGTGTTTAAGCTTCCTATCTTGCTAACTTATGCCTGCCTTAAAATTGATGAACCTTTAAAGGCGTTCGTTGCATATCATAGAACTACAAAGAAATCGACATATAAGAGTGTAACAAGAGACATATTGTAGCAAAATGCACAAATCAGTTCATCAACTGTTGATATATTTTATAATGTTGATTGGTATAAATATAATTTTCTTGACAAAATACTATTATAATGTTATTATGTGTATGTTAGCAATTTTGAATGGTGGGATTGTATTGCAAATGCTTACTTCTATGGATGAGCTTGCATCCTTGACTGATGAAGAATTAGTCATTATGAGCTCAAATAATGAGGTTGCAATTACCACTCTGATAACAAGATATAAAGACATTATTATGAAGAAAGCGCGTGCAAAAACGCACTCACCTTGTGAAACTGATGATCTTGTTCAGGAAGGTTTAATGGCACTTATCAGTGCAATTATGACTTTTAAAAATGATTACGGCACTCGATTTTTAACATATGCAAATACCTGTATAGAGAATCGAATGATTAATTCACTTTCAAAGAATAAAAAAGAAGACAGTTATCTATGTCACACAGATGATTTTACTGATGATGTTACCGATGTAACTCCAGAAAGTATTCTGCTAGAAAGAGAAAAGACTCAGGAAGTTTATAAAAAAATTACCGATATTCTTTCAGATATGGAATGGAAAGTTTTTCATTTATTTCTAACCGGCTCCACATACGATCAAATGGCACGTCAACTTAATATCCCCCTTAAAGTGGTGGATAACGCTATGCAAAGAGTCAGACGAAAGCTAAAAACAGTTTGGAGAGCAGACAATTTAGGTTAAAACAGTTTAAACTGTTTTGATATAGCCAAGTAGCTGAATTACAGAGCGTTATTTAACTATGTGTAAGATCTTACTCGGCAAAATTTACTTTAAGCGAGGGAAAATTATGTACAATGACAAAACATTAGTATGCAAAGAATGCGGATCAGAATTCATTTTCACAGCAGGTGAACAGGAATTCTACGCAGAAAAAGGATTCGTAAACGAGCCACAGAGATGTAAGGTTTGCCGCGATTCAAGAAAGAATTCAGCAAAAGCTGAAAGAGAAATGTTCACAGCTACTTGTGCATCATGCGGATGTGAAGCAAGAGTTCCTTTCAGACCACGTGAAGATCGTCCTGTTTACTGCAGCGACTGCTTTGCTAAGATGAAAGAAGAATAATTTAAGTTCTTTGAACGCAACCTGATTTATTCAGGTTGCGTTATTCTTATTTTAGGGGTAAATAATATTATTTTGTATTGTTATAATAATACTTGCAAAAATACGTAAAATTGGGTATAATATATTTAAGAAGTTAACTCGAGAGGAGAATAAATATGGCATATGTCGTAACTAAAGATACAATTATCGGGGATATTCTTGATCAGGATTTTGAAGTAGCACCATACTTTTTGGATATGGGTATGCATTGCCTCGGATGTCCTTCTTCAAGGGGAGAAACTATTGAACAGGCTTGTGAAGTTCACGGAGTAGATCCAGAGGATCTTGTAAAAAAGCTGAACACACATTTTGCAGGTAAATAAGTTTTTCTTTGATAAGTCAGCCCGATTGCAACAAGCTTTCGGGCTTTAACTTTATATTTAAATAAGGATTAAAAAATGATTAGTATTAATAAGCGCCTTTTAAAATGCGCTGAATTTATTTCTCAGGGTGGAGTAACAGCCGATGTCGGAACAGACCATGGCTATCTTTCCGCCTATCTTATTCTTAATGAAATAAGTACGCACGTTTACGCATGTGATATAAATGAAGGACCTTTGAATAGTGCAAGAGCGACTGTCGAAAAGTTTATGCTTTCTGATAAAATTGATCTTGTATTGTCGGACGGACTTGATAACGTTAATAACGAAAATATTACTGATGTCGTAATTGCTGGTATGGGTGGTGAATTAATAACCGACATTGTCAGCAGAGTACAATGGCTTGAAAATGGAGTAAACCTTGTCCTTCAGCCTATGACAAGACCAGAGGTGCTAAGAAAATGGCTTTACGCTAATGGCTTTGAAATTCTTCAGGAACAGGCTGTAACTGATGAGAGCTTTACATATTCGGTTATTCAGGCTGAGTATTGCGGAAATAAGATTGAGATAAGTGACTTTAAAGCTTATGTGGGAAAGCTTCGAAATGACACCGAAGAAAACAGAAGGTATCTTTCAAACCTTGCATCAAAACTTAAAAAAATTGGTGATGGCTTGTCAAAATCACAGGACAAGAATGAACAGTCACAAAAATATCTGTTACTTTCCGAGAAAATAAAAGCATTGGCGGAGGAATAAAAATGATTACAGTTCATGATATATATAATGTTGTCGATGAAATAGCACCGTTCAGATATGCTGAGAAATCTGACAATTCAGGGCTTATTATCGGTGATAA
>CALMXN010000071.1 GCA_937871145.1 uncultured Clostridia bacterium | reverse complement strand
GCAATTTACAGGAATAACTGGTGTCGAATATTTATCCTCAAGCTTTTTAGCCATGGTCTTGACATCTTCACTTTCAGGATACATTGAATTCAGTAGAACAACAAACGGTTTGTTTATAGCCTGAAGTTCAGTAATAACTCTTTCTTCAGCTTCCTCATATTCATCTCTTGGAATATCAGAAATTGATCCGTCAGTTGTTACAACAAGACCGATAGTTGAATGATCAGTGATAACCTTCTGCGTGCCGACTTCAGCAGCCATGTTGAAAGGAATTTCGCCCTCAAACCAAGGTGTTACAACCATTCTTGGTGCCTGATTTTCAAAATAACCGATTGAACTTGGAACTATGTAGCCTACACAGTCAATCATTCTGACCTTCATATGTGCGGAATTACCGAGGTCAACGTCAACAGCTTCCTCAGGAATGAACTTTGGCTCTGTTGTCATTATAGTTTTTCCTGCTGATGATTGTGGAAGTTCATCTATTGCTCTTTCCCTCTGATAATCACTGTTTATATTCGGGATAACAAGAGTTTCCATAAATTTTTTAATGAATGTGGACTTTCCTGTTCTTACTGGTCCAACCACTCCTATATATATATCGCCATTTGTTCTTTTGGCAATATCGCTGTAAATATCATTGGCGTTCATATTTATCCCCCTATGAGTATATATTTTTTGCTTTAATCAGTCGACCATTGGAATAAGAAGCATGCCTTTTTTAGCCATTTTGTCTTCAGTTAAGTCATTTTCATCCATTACTGCCTTAATAGAAGTGCTGTATTTCTTTGCAATTTCCCAGACATCTTCACCATTGTCAGCAAAATAAAGCTTAAGGGCATAATCGCCTTCGTGTTCCTTTTTCACTGTTTCATCGACTTCAATATTTGAAACAAGCTTATTGTTTTCAGCTTGATAAATATATCCGCCAATATTTATTTCAGCTTTAACCTCAACAGTATTGGCTGAATTAAGATTGTAAGAATTGGATACTACTGTTGCTTTTGGTTCAGCATAGCTGTCGTTACCATCGTTTTCAGCCTGCATAGCTATTTCAAAAGGCATGTCATTTTCAAGATATACTGGCTTGCCATCTTCATTCTTTGCAATAACAACAAAGTTACACACACCTGTAAAATACATAGTATTTGTTGGAATATCCATTCTGCTCATAACGCTGTTTACCTTAACCCATGCATCATAAACACTTGAGATATCTCCTTCTTTATATTCGAGATTTGACTTGGCAGTCTGTGATAAATTAATAGGAACAGGCTTCTTCTCAATTTTTGCATCAATGTATTCAAAGTTAACAGGATGAGTTGTTGAAAATGCATCCGAAACAATATCTACATTTTCATATTTATTTGCTACGCAATTTATTTCAAGATTTATTTCGCACTCAACTTCCCTTGATTCGCCTGAAGTTCCATGAGGAATAATCTCACAGCTGATTACATTGACTTCAACCATTGCATCATATTTCTCATTAATACCATCCATATCGATTACCTGGCTGAATGGTACAGTAAACTGCATAGTGTCAAGTCCATCACCATTTTCATTCTCACATATATAAAGAATATTAATGTTTGCTTCGCCTTTTGTTATAAGCTTATTAGTGATGATCTTATGCTCGTTTGAAGCAATGTCAGCATCGCTTCTTGCGATAGAAATAATTGCTGGCTTGACTGCGCCCATATCAAGGTCTTCAATTATTGTTGCACGTTTTGTTGCTGTAAGCCTATTTGTAGGATAAGATACAGTTTCCTTCTTGAGCTGAATGTTACCACCAAATGCATCTGAAACTATCTGCTGCTTTTTCTCACCGATAACTTTGATTTTGCAGCTTATGGCTCCACGGAAGTCAAGTCTGCGCTGATTTACAACTCTGCAATTGATATAATCTGCCTTTGGGACAATAATAACCTGCATTTTATCTGCCTGTGTACCTAGATTTACTGTTTTTGTGTAGTTCAGCTTCTGTTCAATACTTCTTAATGCATCTGAGTCCTCGCTCATATACAACACTTTTATTCCCACTACAAGCTCATAGGTCAATTTTTCGCCACTTATACTGTGAGAAACTATTCTTGGTGACAACTGGCACTTTAATACCTTAAAAATTTCAGGAAAATAATCAGGCAAAATGTAATCTAATTCAACTGCCTGCTCGTTGTTGCCATCATACACTACCTCTTTTGTAGAGAAAATTTCACGATTAACTTTGAAATCCATAGCTTCCTCCTGTAAAAAAAGATTCTTCATTACTCTGCTAAAACATTTATATTCATACATAAGATCGGAAGAGCGTCGTGTAGGGAAAGAGTGTCTTCGC
>CALMXN010000070.1 GCA_937871145.1 uncultured Clostridia bacterium | reverse complement strand
AAATGGTTCAGGTACAGTATTTTTTTCAGGCTGTACATTGAAATGCTGCTTCTGCCAGAATTATAAAATCAGTGCTGAAAACTTCGGTAAAAATATTTCTGTAGAACGGCTTGCGCAGATTTTCCTTGAACTTCAGGAACAGAAAGCTGAAAATATAAATTTAGTCAACCCGACGCATTATGTTCCATTAATTATTCAGGCGCTTGATATGGTGAAGGGTAAGCTGAACATCCCGATAGTGTATAACACAGGCGGATATGAGTGTGTTGATACACTAAAAATGCTTGAAGGTTATGTTGATATTTATCTTCCTGATTTAAAGTATAAGGACAGCAATATCTCACAGAAATATTCAAAGGCAAAGGATTATTTTGATGTTGCTACCAAAGCAATAAAGTATATGTATGAACAAGTCGGTGGGCTTGAATACAACGGTGATATACTTAAAAAAGGATTGATTATCCGCCACCTTGTCCTTCCTAATAATCGTAATGACTCTATTGCGGTGCTTGACTGGATTGCTGATAATTTTGACAAGGATAAGATTCTTATAAGTTTACTGAGCCAGTATACCCCTTTTTATAAATGCACAGAGCATCCAGAGATAAACAGGCGAGTATCGACCTTTGAATATAATAAGGTTCTTGAACACGCGCAGAAGCTTGGACTGAAGGGATTTATGCAGGAAAAATCTTCAGCAAAGGAAGAATACACTCCTGATTTTGATTTATCGGGCATATAAAGAAATCGCAGTATAAATAATACTGCGATTTCTTTAATTGATTTTCAATTCTTTTATATCGAAATCATTTATAAACATAGGCTTTGAAGGTTCAGAATCGTTAATGCTTAAAATATTCAATCCAAATTCAAACCATATTAAAGAATCTGATTCAGATACCTGAATTACGTAGTAGCCATAAAAAATATCGTTGTTTTTAAGCACTATGTTATCATGACTTGTAAAATCTAAATCATATACTTTAGACACATTTTTTGGCAAAAGAGCAGAATAATCATAATTATTGTCTATGCTGCTAGCAAAGTCTACGCTGTTAGCAAAATCATAATATTCAAAATCAGTTGTAAGTGCGTTATCTGAGGTTATTGTATTCATAGCTGAGAATTTTATTGCTATAAAAGTTTTCCCTTCCTCAGCTTTTATTCCTTTAAAAGTTTTACCTATATTATAGGCGTCAGAAAAAGTATATTCTATGCCCTTATAATCTATTGGCTCATCAAAATGAAAGTTATTAGTGTAATGTGAGTCAACATAAGTGTTAAAATTTGTAGAGCTTTCTTCATCGGAATTAGAAGGATGGGGAGAATTAAAAAGCGAGAGACAAAATACAACTATACCTGACATAATTATAATTAACATAATACCTAAAATAAGGGCACTAGAATTACCTGGTTTTTTATATGTAGTGAGATGTTCTGGTGGTAAATCTGTAGTACTATCTGCTTCGTATTTATCTGCGTCAGACTCATTTGTGTCATAATTATTAGTATTATACTCGTTTGTATCGTATTCATATGTTTTGTACTCTTCAGTATTATGCTTTTCTTCTTTTAATGTTTTCTCCTCCATTATTCTGTGTTTAAAACAAATAGGGCAAACATTTTCATCCTGGCTTTTAAAAGCATAATTGCAATTATCACAAAACGGTTTACCATTCATAAAATAAACACGAGAATCATTTGGCTTTTTATATGTTTTGTACTTTACAGTATCACACTTTTCATCTTCCATTACTCTGTGTTTAAAACAAATAGGGCAAATATTCTCATCTTCATTTTCAAAAACATGCCAACAGTTTTCGCATCTGTCTCCTTTAGCCATGATGTCAAATTTCCTTTACAGTATTTCTACGCCACCGTTATGTGGCGTGCAAACCTGTGCAAAGCTGTATCTTTCTTCAAGAGCTTCTGCACATTTTGAAGCGTATTTTTTCTTATCAAAAATTCCATAAACAGCCGAGCCACTTCCACTCATCAAAGCGCCAAGTGCACCAGCATCAATCATTTCTTCTTTTATTTTGAATATCTCGTCATTGTCAATTGCATATTCAAATGCATTGAACAGCAATCCTGACATTTTTTCAAGATCCTGAATAGTGATAGAAGCAACAAGCTCTTCAAGCTCTGATGACTGGGCATATTCAAGAGAATCAAATTTCTTATAAGCTTCCGGTGTGCTGATGTTGAAGTCTGGTTTTACAATAAGTATATAGCATTCAGGAATATCAGGTAACTGATTTAAAATGTCCCCGACTCCTTCTGCAAGAGCTGTTCCTCCGTTAATACAGAAAGGAACATCTGCACCGATTTTTTCGCCTATATCATAAAGCTCATCATCGGATAGCTCAGTTTCCATTAATCTGTTAAGTGCAACAATCATTCCAGCAGCATCAGAGCTGCCCCCCGCGAGACCGGCCATGGATGGAATTTTCTTTTCAATGGTAATATCAATTCCAACAGGCTGAACCTGAATATGCTCAAAAAAAGCAATAGCGGCTTTGTATACGAGATTACTGCTGTCACATGGAATTCCTGGTGCGTCACAAAAAATTCTGATCTCGTTTAGCTCGTTCAACTCTATTTTTAGTTCGTCAAAAATAGAAACCGTCTGCATGATTGTTTTTACAAAATGATAGCCGTCATATCTTTTCCCGAGAATATCTAATGATAGATTTATTTTCGCTGGCGTTCGGACGGATACTGAGTCTTGCATTTTAAATTATCACTCCTGATTTAATTAATTATTTATCTTTCAGACCTTTTAAAAAGTCTTCAATTCTACTGATTGCTTCTTTAAGATGGCTAAGTGAATAAGCATATGAAACTCTGATAAAGCCTTCTCCACTTTCACCGAAAGCATTACCAGGCACAACAGCAACCTTGTGAGAATATACAAGCTGTTCACAGAATTCTTCACTTGTGAGTCCTGTGCTCTTAATACAAGGGAATACATAGAATGCGCCTTCAGGATTAAAGCATTCGAGACCAAGGCTGTTGAATGCATCAACAAGATAACGTCTTCTCATATTGTATTCTGAAACCATTTTCTTCACATCATTGTCGCAGTGTTCAAGCGCTTCAATAGCTGCATACTGGCTGATTGTTGGTGAAGACATAATGCCATACTGATGAATTTTCAGCATATGCTTAACAACTTCCTGCGGACCACCGAGGTATCCGAGTCGCCATCCTGTCATAGCAAAAGCCTTTGAAAAGCCGTTTATCATAATTGTACGTTCTTTCATTCCCTCAATGCTTGCGAAAGAAACGTGCTGTTCCCCGTAAGTAAGTGATGAGTAAATCTCGTCAGAAAGCACCATAATGTTTGTTCCGGCAAGAACGTCAGCAATTTCCAAAAGATGCTCTTTTCTCATAACAGCACCGGTTGGGTTGTTAGGGAATGGGAGAATGAGTAGCTTTGTCTTGTCGGTAATTTTCTCTCTGAGTTCACCAGCTGTAAGTCTGAAGTTATCTTCAAGCTTTGTCTGAATAACAACAGGTATTCCGCCTGTAAGTCTGACAATAGGCGCATAGCAGACAAAGCAAGGTTCAACAACAAGAACTTCATCGCCTGGTTCAACAATAGCTCTTATAGCAAGGTCAATAGCCTCAGAGCCACCTACTGTAACTATTATTTCTTTATCAGGGTTATAGCTCACCCCTATTTTTTCTTCAGTATACTTTGAGATTGCTTTTCGAAGTTCAATCAGACCTGCATTTGCTGTGTAGAAGGTTTTACCCTTTTCAAGTGCAGTAATTGCTGAACGTCTGATGCTCCACGGTGTAGGAAAGTCAGGCTCACCAACTCCGAGGGAGATTACTCCATCAAGCTGTTGAGCAATATCAAAATACTTTCTTATGCCGGATGGCTTTATATCGTGAGCAATCCTTGATACTACTTTATCATAATTTATCACGGGGAAACAAAGCCCCTTTCATCAAGCTTTTCATCATATAGTGTTATGCCCTTATCCTTGTATCTCTGCAATACAAAGTGAGTAGCAGTTGAAAGAACACCGTCAATTGTAGCAAGTCTTTGTGAAACAAAAAAAGCTATTTCACGCAGTGATGGTCCTCTTACTGTAACAGCAAGATCATATGCTCCTGACATAAGAGAAACATCCTCAACCTCATCAAACTGCATAACAGTCTTTGCTAAATCATCATAGCCATATTCAGCCTTTGGTGATACTTTGAGTTCTATGAAGGCTGTAACAGTATCTTTGCAGGCAAGTTCTTCATTTATAATAGTACTATATCCTTTGATAAAGCCCTTATTTTCGTAATCTTTTATCTGTGTCGCCACTGCTTCTTCAGTTGTGCCAAGCATTACCGCAAGCTCGTGGTTGGAAAGTCTTGCGTTTTGTTTAAGAAGTTCCAGTAAAGAATCCATTTTTTAGCCCCCTCGCGTATTTATACTTAAATATTATACAGCGGTTTTGATTTTTTGTCCAGTATTATTTGTTGACATTAGTATTTTATGGAGTTATAATATTATTAGTTTTTAAAGGGGATGTTTTGTATGTACATAATAAAAAGTCTTGATTATATATCAATTAATGACGCAATAAAACTTACACTTGAAGTTTTTATGGAATTTGAAGCCCCTGAATATTCTGAAGAAGGAATAAAAACCTTTACCGATTATGTAACGAGCGATGAAACAAGGCAAATATTTTTAAATAGCTCTAATATCTTTCTTGGTTGCTACTACAAAAAGCAGCTTGTCGGCATTATTGCTTTCAGGGATGACAGTCACGTAAGCCTGCTGTTTGTTGATAAAAACCATCATAGAAAAGGCATTGCAACCCGCCTTATGAAAAAAGCAGTTAAAATAACAAAGAAAAAAGGCGTGAGAGAAATTACACTTAATTCCTCACCTTATGCTGTTCCTTTTTATCACAGATTTGGCTTTGTTGATACTGATACACAGCTTCTCACTGATGGTATAAAATACACTCCGATGAAATACATAATAAAATAATTCAAATAACCTATTGACAACTAATTGTCGATAGGTTATTATTATTGTAAACTAAATTCAAAATATAAGTTTACAATTTGGAGGAGCTATGAACAAAATCTCAACAAAAATGATATGTCTGTGTGGATTGTTTGCTGCCCTTACAGCAATATGCTCACAGATAGCTTTTGATATCGGACCAGTTCCGATAAACTTTGCAACATTCTCAGTATTTGTAGCAGCAGGAATGCTCGGTGCAAAATTCGGCACAATCAGTCAGCTTGTTTATGTTCTTATCGGAGCAGTCGGTGCACCGGTGTTTTCACATTTTACAGGTGGATTTTCAATAGTTACAGGGCCAACAGGCGGATACATACTCGGTTATGTAGCAGCAGCCTTTATTACAGGATTGATTGTTCAGAAGGTTAAGATAAACAATTTTGTTGTTCTCCCGATAGCAATGCTTATCGGTCTTATTGCTTGCTATGCACTTGGAACAGTATGGTTCATGCACGTCACAAACCGCAAGTTATGGGATTCTCTCGGATTGTGTGTTTTTCCATTCATTCCTGGTGATATTATTAAAATTGCTCTTGCTACAATTCTTGTTGCAAGACTAAAAAAAGTCATTAAAATATAGTGTTATGAAAAAGCTTATAGAATTACGTCCACATCACTTACTGTGTATCAAAAATTTTATAGGTGAGGGTTACAGCAAGGAATTTGTTGAAAATATCTCTTATGTTATCAGAACTCTTGAGGGAAATTCTGAAAAACTGATAAAAATAAAAGTCGACTTAGATGATATATGTAGCAAATGCCCTGAAAATAAAAATACCTTCTGTAACAGTGAAGAAAAGGTTTCAACGCTTGATAAAAAGGCAATGGAAAGCCTTGATATTCATCATGGTAATGAAATAAGCTGGTCTGATTTAAAAACAAAAGTATCTCAAATAATTACACCAGAGAAATTCGAGCAGATATGTAATCATTGCAGTTGGTATTATATCTGTGGTAATAAAAAATAAAAGGCGGAAGATTTCCGCCCTTTTTATTTGTTCAGAACATAAATTCCAAGATTCAGATATGCAGCAAACGACAGCCATAATATATATGGTATCTGGAGATATGCAGCAATCGGTTTTATCTTGAAGAAAGCTACCATCATAAAAATTACAACAATCCAAAGAAGAATTATCCACAGAAATCCGAGCAAGACCTGGTCAAATGTGAAGAAAATAATTGTCCAGAAGAAGTTGATTACAAGCTGGAGAAAATAGAGGAACAGTGCATCTGTTTTCTCTTTTTTTGTCGCATCAGATGTGTAAATTATATATGCAGAAATTGCCATAAGCACGAAAAGTATGCTCCATACTATCGGGAAGAGCCAGCCAGGTGGCGAAAGAATAGGTCTGTTGTAGTTCTTGTAATTGTCCATGCTGTTGTTATTGAATATAGCTGAAACGGCACCCACACCAAGAGTTATAACAAGGAAAAAAATCAAAGGCTTCCATTTAATCTTTGAAATAATAATTCCTCCTTTGTTTGTGTTAATAAATATATATGTTGTATTTATAAATTTAAATACAAGTTATACGTTATTTTACTATTTCGTATGAACAATTATCAGTATTCCCATAAAAAACAAGATTGTCCCCGTTATAGAACCAGAAATTTGCTTTTGTATTAGTACATTCATATATTATTTTCGACATATTTCCTTGCTTCGGTGCAAGAAGCTTCTGTCCGGCGCTTGCATTGAACTTTACAACAAGCTTGTATTTACGTTGCTTGAGAATAATACAATAATTGTTGCAGAAATCAACCTTTGCCCCGAGATAAGTCGCAAACCTGTATTCTTGATTATTGTAATTTATAACGCACAGACTACCTTTGAAGCTTGTTTTCAATACAGGAACATCAGCTACCGCAAGCATAATACTTGCTTTAATATTGTTAAAGCTGTTGCATTGAAGCCAGGTGTAGTTTTTTGGGAAGGAATGTCCCATATCCGATTCAATGTAACCTGAGCCATTGTCAAAACTGATTGTTTCAGAATTTATCTTTAGATTCCCGAAAACATTATGATCCATACTTATTATTTCATGTCTGCATTCCATTTTCGGAATAAGATTGAAAGGCCCCATTAAAGGATATTTTATAGGTGTCAGATTTGAATATAAAAGCTTTCCTTTGAGCTGAAATTTTCCTGTGTTTATATCAACATAAATTCCCTTGTCGGTGAAATAACTTGTTCCGACTTTTATAATAAGCTTCTTTTTAAAAAACCTGAATGTGTCAAGTGGGTAATTGAAATTATAGGAATTATCATTTGTAAGAACCTGAATAAAAGCTGAACCTGAACCATTTACGCCGATATTTCTGCCAACGATAAAAGTAACAGTATCCTGTCCGTTATAATGCTTAAAATACGATCCTTCAAAAAAAGGCAGGTTCTTCTTGAAACTGTTTTTCATATATTCCTCCGATTAATAAGCTTATATTAATTTTGTCATAAATTTCTTTGTTTAAACAATCTTTATAAAGAGTAATTAAGTTAATGGAGGATAAAATATAAAATAAAAAAGAAATCAGGAGTAAAAATGTTTCCAGAGAAAATTTATTACGAACCAGCAACACTTGATTATAGCCTTGGTAAAAAGCTTAAGGAAAAATATAAAGATGTCAAGTGGATTGAAATAGAAAATCATAATAATATTCCTGAAATGCGTCAGAAGGAAAACAGTGAGTTTGCCGTAATGAAAAGAAGTGTCATTCTTGGAATAAGAAAGACACATAAGTATGTTGCAAATTTTAAAACCTCTGATTTTTTAGTTCCGTGGACATCTTCAGGATGCAGTGCGATGTGCTTGTATTGCTATCTTGTATGTAATTACAATAAATGTGCTTATCTGCGCCTTTTTGCTAACAGAGAGCAGATGTTTGACAAATTAACGGCTTTTTCGAGAAAAAGCGCAACGCCATTAACTTATGAAATAGGAAGTAATAGCGACCTTATCCTTGAAAACACTATTACAGATAATCTGCCTTGGGTTATAGAAGAATTTGCAAGACAGGGGAGAGGGAAGTTAACCTTCCCGACAAAATTTGAAATGGTGGATTCACTGCTTGAGCTTGACCATAAGGGTAAAACGGTTTTCAGAATGAGTGTGAACCCTGAAGAAATTATCGGCAAAATTGAACTGGGCACTTCACATTTAAGTAATAGGATTGAAGCAATGAATAAAATGGCTGAGGCTGATTATCCTGTGGGGCTACTTATTGCCCCGGTAATAATGATTGATGATTGGAAGGAGAAGTACAAGGAACTCCTTGATACTCTTGAGGCAAAGCTTTCTGTAAAAGTAAAAGATAAAATGTTTATTGAAGTTATTTTTATGACTTACAGCTATATTCATAGGGCTATTAATAATGAAGCCTTTCCACACGCACCTGAACTTTATTCAAAAGAATATATGATAGGTCGTGGAAGAGGCAAGTACTGGTACCGTCAGAATATCAGAGATGATGGA
>CALMXN010000069.1 GCA_937871145.1 uncultured Clostridia bacterium | reverse complement strand
TGAACGGAATTCTTGATTACAAGGGAAAAATTCTTATTAATGAATTTGAATTAAAAAGTCTGTCACGAAAGGATATTTCCCGCAATATTGCCCTAATGTCACAGATTTCATCAGTTTATTTCAGTTATACAGTGTATGAAACTGTAGCTCTTGGCAGATACACTCATAATTCAAAACGAATATTCTCTCAAGAAAGTGAAGAGGATAAGAAGGTAATTGATGAATGTATTAAAGCTGTCGGACTAACAGATATAAAAGATAAGCTTATAACTGAACTTTCAGGCGGTCAGCTTCAGAGAGTTTTTTTAGCAAGGGTTTATGCACAGGATCCTGAAATAATTTTGCTTGATGAACCTACCAATCACCTTGATTTGAAAAATCAGATTGAATTTATTGATTACTTGAAATTATGGTCTTCCAAAAAAAATAGAATCGTAATTGGTGTGTTTCATGATTTGAATCTGGCAATGCAGTTTGCCGACAGAATTATCCTCATGAACGACGGGAAGATTATCAGTAATGGCACACCTGAAGAGGTTTTGGCAGGTAATGAACTTAAAAACGCTTATGATACTGATGTTAAGGATTATATGAGGAAGGCTTATTCATTCTGGAAATAATCATATTAATAAAACCGAATAATTAATAAATAATAAGTTTGTATTGGTGTACAAACTTTTTTATTTTAGTGAAAATACTCTCAAAATATGATATAATAAATGTAATTAATTACACAAAAGGATGTTTACTTAATGAAATTACTTTTCCCATATCTTAAAAACTACAAAAGGCAATGCATTTTAGGACCATTCTTTAAATTTACCGAAGCAGTTTTTGAACTTATTGTTCCGATAGTTATGGCAAGAATTATAGATGTCGGAATTAAGAACAATGACAAGTCTTATATTTTCAAAATGGGTGGAATAATGATTGAGCTTGGTGTAGTCGGACTTGTCGTTGCTCTGACAGCTCAATATTTTGCAGCTCAGGCTGGATTCGGCTTCGGCACAGAAGTGAGAAATGCAATGTTTAAGCATATTCAAAGTCTTTCAACAGCAGAAATTGACAAATATGGTGCACCTTCACTTATAACACGAATGACTAATGATATAAATCAGCTTCAGGTCGGCGTAAATATGACAATCAGACTTTTCCTTCGTGCTCCATTTCTTGTAATCGGTGCAACAATAATGGCATTCACTATTGATGCAAAGCTTGCTCTGATTTATCTTATCGCAGCACCTGTCATAGCTTTTATAATTTATATTATCATGTCACGTTGTGTGCCTTATTTTAAAAAGCTTCAGAAAACTCTTGATAAGATTTCACTTAAAACAAGAGAAAATCTTTCTGGCATCAGAGTGATAAGAGCATTTTCAAAGCAGAATTCTGAAATTGAAAAATTTGATGAAATCAATGATGATTACAGGAACACAGCCCTTCGTGTCGGCAGAATATCTGTTCTGTTGAATCCTTTAACATATGTTGTACTTAACATTGCAATCATTGCAATAATATGGTTTGGCGGAAAGCGTGTTTATAACGGAAACCTCACACAGGGTGAAATTATTGCACTTGTAAACTATATGACACAGATTATTCTTGCACTCATTGTTGTTGCAAACCTTGTTGTAATCTATATGAAATCATACGCTTCTGCTGGACGAGTTATTGAAGTTCTTGAAACAGTAAGTAGTATTAATGATGGCAAAATAAATACAGTAGCAGAAAATAAAGATACTATTGTTGAATTTAAAAATGTTAATTTTACTTATCCTGGTTCTTCAGAGCTTGTACTTGAAAGTATTGATTTTACAATAAAAAAAGGTGAAACTATTGGTATTATAGGTGGTACGGGTTCCGGAAAATCAACAATTATCAACCTCCTAATGAGATATTATGATATCACAAGCGGTGAGCTGTTGCTCTTCGGCGAGGATATTAAAAAATACAATCTTGATGTTTTAAGAAGAAAAATTGGTCTTGTACAGCAAAAGGCAGTGCTTTTTGCGGGGACTCTTCGTGAAAATATGCAATGGGGAAAACAGAATGCAACAGATGAAGAAATTTACAAGGCACTTGAAGTAGCACAGGCAAAGGAATTTGTTGATTCATTTAAAGAAAAGCTTGATAAAAGAATAGAACAAAAGGGCAAAAACCTTTCAGGTGGCCAGCGCCAGCGTTTGACTATTGCGAGAGCAATTATATCTGAGCCAGCACTGCTTATTCTCGATGACAGTGCAAGCGCACTTGATTTTGCTACTGACGCAAAGCTCAGGAAAGCAATATATCGCCTTGATGAGGAAATGTCGGTAATTATTATTTCACAGCGTGCAACCTCAATAAAGAACTCTGACAAGATTATTGTAATGGATGATGGTATTATCTGTGGAATCGGCAAGCATGATGAACTTATCAAAACCTGTGAAGTATATCAGGAAATCTGCAATTCGCAGAAGCATTCTTCAGAGGGAGGTGAGGGTAAGAGCAATGAATAAAGGCATATTAAAAAGGATTTTAACGTATCTCAAGCCATATAAATTGTTATCCATCCTTGCTCTGATTACTGCACTTGTTGGTGTTTCGCTGACATTGTATGTGCCAGTTTTAATCGGTAAGGCAGTTGACCTGATTGTCGGAAAAGGCAGTGCTGATTTTAAAGGACTTGTACCAGTCCTCATTACTCTTGGCTTATTTGCATTGGTGGGTTCTTTATTCCAATGGTTTATGTCACTCTGCACTAATAAGCTTGCATATAACACAATTAATGATATAAGACAGGAAGCTTTCAACAAAATAGAAAGCGTTCCATTAAAGTATGTAGATTCAAAGTCACAGGGCGATTTAATAAGCAGAATTGTAACAGACACTGAAATTATATCAGACGGCTTGCTCCAGACCTTTAATCAGGTTTTCACAGGCTTGATTACAATACTCGGCACATTGATATTTATGCTGACTATAAATGTATCAATTGCTTTGATAGTTGTTGTGTTGACACCATTATCACTTTTCGTAGCGTCATTTATTGCAAAAAGCTCATTTAAAATGTTTCAAGTTCAGTCAGAAACCCGTGGCGAAATGACAGGCTATGTCGAAGAAATCATTTCAAATCAGAATATTGTAAAATCATTCAGTCAGGGCGAAATCACACAAGGAAGGTTTGAAGAAATAAATTCAAGACTGTATTCCTGCGGAGTTAAAGCGCAGTTCTATTCATCACTGACAAATCCATCAACACGTTTTGTGAATGGACTTGTTTATACGAGTGTAGGAATTATTGGTGCGCTGAGTGTCCTTAGCGGAAAGCTATCTGTCGGTGCGCTTTCAAGCTTTCTTGCGTATGCAAATCAGTATACAAAGCCTTTTAATGAAATATCTGGCGTTGTAACAGAACTTCAGAATGCCTTTGCTTCGGCAACAAGAATTTTTGAAATAATTGACGAGCCTTCAGAAGTAACAAAACCTGATGACAAGATAATGACCGAATGTGACGGAAGCATAAATATATCAGATGTTTATTTTTCTTATTCACCTGAAAGAAAGCTTATTGAGGACTTTAATCTCATTGTTAAGCCTGGTCAGAGAATAGCAATAGTCGGGCCGACAGGTTGCGGAAAGACTACACTTATTAATCTTCTTATGCGTTTTTATGATGTCAATTCAGGGGAAATCGTTGTAGGTGGAAACAATATTAATGAGCTTACCCGCGATAGCCTTCGTTCACAATATGGTATGGTACTACAGGAAACCTGGCTTAAAAATGGCACAATTAAAGATAATATCGCCTTTGGCAAGCCTGATGCTACTGATAAAGAAATTATCAATGCAGCAAAGCAGGCGTATGCTGATGGTTTTATCAGACGTCTTCCTGACGGTTATAATACTATTGTTTCTGATGATGGCGAAAGTATTTCACAAGGTCAGAAGCAGCTTCTTTGCATAGCGAGAATAATGCTTATCCTGCCGCCAATGCTTATTCTTGATGAGGCGACAAGCAGCATAGATACGCGTACAGAAATTAAGATTCAGAAGGCTTTTGCTAAGATGATGACTGGGAGAACAAGCTTTATAGTAGCTCATAGATTATCCACTATAAAAGAAGCTGATGTTATTCTTGTAATGAATCAGGGCAAAATTATTGAACAGGGTAGTCACGATGAACTTTTGAAGGCAAAAAGTTTTTACAGTAATCTCTATAACAGCCAGTTTTCTAATGAAAAAGATGATGATTAAACCTTAATTGACATTTTATGTGAGTGAATGTTATAATTCTCTCATTGGAGGCGTAACATGAAAAAGACAACAAGAAAATTCCTATGCATTTTAACAGCATTGTTATTGATGACTTTGTGTGGTTGTAAAACAACAATAGTATCAAAGCAAGAATCACAAACTACTGCATCAAGTAAAGAAGATTCGTCAGTTATAACAACACCTCGTGGCGATTATCACGTCAAAGGTAAGGGCGATGTGTTCCCTATAATTGAGAGTATTGTCAAAGCTTATAAGGATAATGATAAGTCATCTCTTACAGATGAAAAAGAGAGATATATTTATGATTGTGCAGTAAAAGTTATCGATTCAAATATAAAAGATAATATGACTGATTTTGAAAAAGCGAAAACAATACATGATTATATTATTATAAATGCAAAATATGATACAGATAACTTTAATGAACTAGTAGCAGAAAATCCTGATTCCGTATCTCCGTATGGTTTTTTTAAGAACGGAAAAGCTATATGTCTTGGCTATACACTGACCTATCAGTTACTTTGTCAGATGGCTGGTATAGAGTGCATAACTATCCACGGAAAAGCTAATGAGGGAGAAGAACATGGCTGGAATATGATTAAGCTTGATGATGAATGGTATCATGTTGATGTAACATGGGATGATCCTTTACCGGATGAGGAAAACAGAGCCATTAGAGATTTTTTCTGCGTTTCGGATAATTTTATGAAGGAAACAGGTCACGAGTGGGAAAAAAGTAAATATCCATTAGCAACATCTAATCAACCAGAAAGTGCTGTTTATCAATAATACTTATCAAATAAGGTGAACTATGAAAATAAAAGTAATATTTACTGGTGGAACGATAAGTTCAGAAATTACTGGTAAAGGTATCTGTGTAAATTCAGATAAAAGCGTTAATAAGCTTCTGATTAATAACTTCTATACACAGACAGGCTTGTCAGATGTGAAATTCACTGTTTCCCAGCCATTGAACACATTGAGTGAGAATATGACTGTTTCTGACTGGAATGTTCTTCTTGATGAACTGAGAAATACTGATTTTTCTCAGTATAACGGTATTATTATCGCGCACGGAACTGACACTCTCGCATATACAACAAATATGCTGTCAATAATGTTAGCGGGGATTAGCATTCCTGTTGTAATGGTGTCGAGCAATTATGTCTTATCAGATGAAAGAGCAAACGGAAACGATAATTTTATCAATGCTGTTTGCTTTATTTCTCAGTTTAAGTATTCTGGTGTATTTGCTGTTTATAAGAACAACAAAAATGAGAATATTGTTTATCTTGGATCAAGATTAAGACAGTGTGAAGCCCTTACCAATGAATATTCAAGCACAAAGCGAATTGATTTTGGAAAGATTGAAAACGGAAGATTTATCAGAAATGATAATTCTTATAACCCACTTGAAAAAGACTTTTCCAAAAACGAATTACTGCTCTATAAAATAAAAGAGCTTAAGCCTTGTGTATTAATACTCAAAGGTTATACAGGTTTTGATTACAACAGTATTGTTCCAACCCATAATATAAAAGCAATAGTTCAATATGTCTATCACGGCGGAACGGCTTCAAGCTATTCTGACAGTAATTACTGCACATCATATATTGATTTTTACAACAAATACAAAAATATAATTGATTTTTACCTTGCATCTCTTGAATCTCAACAGAAAGACTATTATGCCTCAGCAAGCAGTATACTTGAAAGCGGAGTAAAGCCATTGTTTGATATAAGCGAAGAGATGGCTTATATAAAGCTTTTGATAGCATACAGCGCTGATGATGCTGAATTAAGAAGGTACATTCTTGATAATGATATTGCTTTTGAAAAAACTGTTTAGGGGAGCGGTATTATCAGAAAGTTAAGGAATTTTATATATTTTGTAATTCTATCGGCTGAAATAATCGCATTGTTTATTGTTGCTGTTTTGATTTTTGATGGCTTGGATAAAATGAACAATCAGGAAAAGCCTCAGAAAAAAACAGATCAGGCTATTGAAGTCTGTCTGCCATATAATGATGAATATATAAATAATAAAAGCTACGTTTTAAACGTAGCCTTTAATTCTTTTATTTACTCTTTTTATTAAAGTAAGTTGGTGTAATTTTATCATAATTATTTGCGTATTTTATGTGTTTCTCAAAGTCAGTCATTATGTCAGAAACAATCTGTGTGAACTCATTTGAATAGAATTCACTCTTCATTGTTTCAGCATTCTTTTTGTAGAATTCTGTTGCGTCAACTCTTTTGATTATATGCCAGCCATATTCTGTTTCGACAATATCACTGATTTCGCCGACCTTAAGTTTTAATGCGACATCCTGGAATGCTTTAACATAGGAGTTGTCATTGGTAACAAAATATCCTTCTGGGTTATCAGTCATTCCTGGATCCTTGTTGTATTTTTTAATTAATTCTTCAAAGTTTTCATTTGCCTTTGCTTTCTGAAGAACAAGCTGAGCTGTTGCTTTAGCTGCATCATTTTCTTTTTTTATTGTTGCTGCATCTATTGCATTACCTGAAGCATCTTTTTCTTCAGCCTTTGTAATAAGAACATGCTTAACTAATGAGTATTTTTCAGCATAGTATTTGTTCATATCTGAAGCAGGAACAGTAGCTTTCTGGAATTCAGTAAATACTTTCTGCTCAAGGTATTCAGATGTGGAAAGGAAGTAATAAAGCTCGTATGTTAGGAATTTATCGTTGCTTAGCTGATCAAACTTTTCACGACCACCAACACCAGTAATTTCTTCGTCCATCTGCTTTTTGATTGCTGTGTAATCTTCGTCTGTAAGTGTAATATTCATTGAATCTGCAAGCATATAAGGGAGACTATATCTGTTCACCATGTTAGCAGCATATTTCTTAACATTTTTGAATGTTTCGTTTTTTTCCTTTGTCCAATAGTCATCCTTGCCTTCGTCATACTGGGATTTAGCTGCATTGAAGAAATACTTGTATAATTCATTATCACGCTGCTGTTTAAGCTTTATAGCCTTATCAATATCAGCATTTTTGCCGTCAAACATTTTTTTGCTTGTAACATCCTTTTTGTCGGTAATAAAGAATGGTGTAAGCTTAACAATAGATTCGTCAGAGTACTTCAATGTCTTATTGCTGAATAAATCGCCAAACTGTCCTATATCAGTAACTGAGCTGTTAATTTTTGTTGTAAAATTGCTTGCCTTGATGATATAATTATTTTTGGCAAAAGAATTATTTTTATCAAATATTTTGTAAAATGTAAATCCAATACCAGCAAGAACAACAATGCAAGCAATTACAATAGCCATTATTTTATTTTTTGTGCTTTTTGACATAGCACTTTTACCATTTTCAGATTTCTTTTGTTTAATTAAAAAATCACCATCAGTGTCAGATATTACATCTTCTTTTTCTGAAACTGTTTCCTCTGTTACGCTTTCGTCTTTAAGAATTTCGTCAATGTCATTGCCGAATTCTTCATTTTCGTTATTGGAAGCATTTTTTTTCATTAATTTTGACACTCCTTAAAATAAATATATATGCCATTATACAACATAAATGTGTTGAAAAAGTGAAAATCAAAGTATCATTAGAAATTTCACCTAAAGTACACATAATAATTGTAACACCTTTTTATTATAACTAAAATATCTCCTAAATGCAAGGGATTATCCATATTTTAATTATATCATTGTATTTTAATAGAAATATGATATAATAAATATCATATTCATTACAAAACATAAAGGGGCAAAAAATGGAATTCGGGAAATATATTGCTCATCGTGGACTTCACAATCTTGATATATGGGCACCAGAAAATTCAGCAGAAGCTTTCAGACGAGCAGTTGAAAAAGGCTTTGCTATTGAACTTGACGTACACATTACCAAAGATAACTATGTAGCAGTTTTTCATGATAATAATTTAAAAAGGATGACAGGTGTCGATAAGGAAATTGCTGAAATGACTATGGCAGAACTCAGGAAGCTTAGACTTCAGGACACAAGCGAAAGAATTCCAACCATTCAGGAAGTTTTAAAGATAGTCAATGGCCGTGTGCCGTTACTTATAGAATTAAAAGGCTCAACAACACATATCGGCAGATTAGAACGAGCATTGAGATATTCAATGAAAAACTATAAAGGCTTCTGGGCAGTACAATCTTTTAACCCATTAAGACTCAACTGGTTCAAGAAGAATATGCCGAAAATCCCACGAGGAATGCTGATAACAAAGCCAGAGGAT
>CALMXN010000068.1 GCA_937871145.1 uncultured Clostridia bacterium | reverse complement strand
CTGTATCCTCAAAGCTTCCCTTGAAATAATCAGCAACGTCGTTTTTAACGCCCATAGCAGCGAAAACTACGGCAAATTCCTGCCCGCTGTCTTCAGCAATCTGAGACTGACGCACTATCTGAACAGCAAGCTTGTTGTGAGAAAGTCCTGAACCTGAGAAAATAGGGAGCTTCTGTCCACGGATAAGTGTCATAAGAGCATCAATAGAAGAAATACCTGTTCTGATATAGTTCCTTGGGTATGTTCTTGCTACTGGGTTAAGAGGCTTTCCGTTAACGTCTGCGTATTTTTCAGGGAACATTTCACCAAGCCCGTCAATAGGCTTTCCTGCTCCGTTAAAGATTCTTCCGAGAATATCTTTTGAGAGGGGCATTTCCATAGGATGCCCTTCAAATTTTGTATTTGTATTTTTCAGAGAAAGACCTTTGGTTCCTTCAAAAACCTGTAATACGGCTTTATCTCCTGCAATTTCAACTACACGGCCAAGCCTTGTTGTTCCGTCATCAAGCTTAATCTGTGCCATTTCATCATAGCTGACATTCTTGACCTTATCCATTACAACAAGAGGCCCGTTTATTTCGTTTAAACCAACATATTCTAAGCCCATTGTATCCTCCGTTCTGCCTGAAATAATATATTAATAAAGGCAGTTCCCTGATTAGATTTTATTAAGAGTTTCACTGATTTCTGTCTTGTAATCCTTGAACATTTCAAGATGATCATTTGGAATATCATATTTGATTTTGATTACTTTTTCAAATAATCCTGTTTCAAGAATATCGCTCATCGTAATGCCCCTTGAAATCAGCTTTTTACACATATGATTCAGGTGAAGGATAACCTCCATCATCAGATACTGCTTTTCGAGTGGAACATAGGTGTCATCCTTATGGTAAGCGTTCTGCTGAAGGAAGCCTACTCTGATGACTCTTGATGTTTCAATGATAAGCTTCTGGTCGTCAGGAAGAACATCAGAACCGATAAGCTTAACAATTTCCATAAGCTTGTTTTCTTCAACAAGTATGTTTGAAATCTTTTGGCGGTATTTTATAAAATTTTCGCCGCA
Source organism: uncultured Clostridia bacterium (assembly GCA_937871145.1). Classification (GTDB taxonomy): domain Bacteria; phylum Bacillota; class Clostridia; order Oscillospirales; family Ruminococcaceae; genus SZUA-444. The sequence goes on along the minus strand of CALMXN010000068.1, from coordinate 7,416 downwards.
GGCATCTATATAAAAATCTTTTAGATCTTCAATGTATTCGCTGTAGCTTGAAGTCCAGTTTATTGCTGGATAGTGTCTTGCATAAGCAAGTGACTTATCAAGTGCCCAGAAGCAACGTACGAAACGCTTTGTGTTCTGTGTAACAGGCTCTGAGAAGTCTGAACCCTGTGGAGAAACAGCTCCGATAATTGTAACGGAACCTTCCTTATTATTTAATGTTTCAACATAACCTGCACGCTCATAGAATTCAGAAAGACGTGAAGGCAAGTATGCCGGGAAACCTTCTTCAGCAGGCATTTCTTCAAGTCGGCCGGAGATTTCTCTCAAAGCCTCTGCCCAACGTGATGTTGAGTCAGCCATTATAGCAATATGGTAACCCATATCTCTGTAATATTCAGCAAGTGTGATACCTGTATAAATTGAAGCTTCACGAGCAGCAACTGGCATATTTGATGTGTTTGCGATCAAAACTGTACGGTCAGTAAGAGCCTTACCTGACTTAGGGTCAACAAGTTCTGAGAATTCCTCAAGAACCTGTGTCATTTCGTTACCACGTTCACCACAACCGATATACACAATGATATCAGCATCACACCATTTAGCAAGCTGGTGCTGTGTCATTGTCTTACCTGTTCCGAATCCACCAGGGATAGCGGCTGTTCCGCCTTTTGCTACTGGGAGAATTGTATCAATGATACGCTGACCAGTAATAAGAGGACGTGAAATAGGAAGACGGCCTTTTATAGGTCTTGACTGACGGATAGGCCATTTCTGATAAAGCTTAAGCTCATCCTCGCCCTTTGCTGTTTTTATTTTAATGATAGTATCTTCTATCTTGTGAGCACCATTTTCACAAACCCATGTAACTTCAGCTTCTTTGATTGAAGGATGAATCATACATCTGTGTTCAATCAGTGCAGTTTCAGGACAGGTTGCATATATTTCACCAGCAGAAACCTTGTCACCGATTTTAACCTTAACAGTGACATCATAGCTTTTTTCTGTATCAAGAGAAGGAACATTAGTACCCTCTGCAATAAAAGCTCCGCTGATTTCTTCAATCTTTTTGAGTGGTCTTTCAATACCATCAAAAATATTTGACAATATGCCAGGTCCGAGAGTTGCGCTCATTGGGCTTCCTGTAGGGTAAACAGGCTCACCAGGCATAAGACCTGTTGTTACCTCATAAACCTGAATGGTTGTGTATTCTGTTGTTATGCCGATAACCTCGCCGATAAGGCGCTTATTGCCGACATAGACCATTTCAAGCATTGAGAAATCCTTTGTATCCTTAACCTTTACAACTGGTCCGTTTATTGAATAAATCTTGTTTTCCAAAACCTTCACCTCTTAAATTGAGAAGTCTAATTGAGTCTTAAGCAGGTACTGTTATTAAACTTGTACTTCTGTTCATCAAGTGCAGAATCAAATGTATTATCCTTAATGACATTTTCCTTTACTGAGTAAATACTCAAGCCACCTATTCTGATATTCTCTTTTGTTTCAATTTTCAGATCTTCTGAAACTGCTTTTTTAATATCCTTTGATAGCTTCATGTCATTTTCAGAAATATATACAACTATATCGTTGACATCTGCACCATCTGAAATTTCATTTTCTACAAGCTTAACAAGATACTTGCCATATTTATCTGTTGTTGTGAAATCAATAAGCTTGTTCTTAACATTATCAATAACCTGATTTGCAATCTTTTCACGATGGAGAAGAATTTCACGCTTATTGTCAAGCTCAGCCTTTGAAACGATTTTAACGTACTTGTTTGAGATTTTCTTTATTTCGTCCTTGATTTTATCATAAGCCTCATAAAGTGACTCATCATTAGCCTTTTCAATTATTTCATCACGGGAGATTTCAGCTTGTTTTAAAATTTCATCTATCTGGACATTTACATCATCATCGACAGCTTTAGCAAAACGCCCCAGTTTTTCTTTTTCTGTACTCATTCTTACCCTCCCGAAGTTATATCTTGATACCTATGGATTCCTGAACATAGCGTGATATTGCTGTTGTTATCTGGCTTGTTGCGTGACGGTCAGGAATTTCAACGATAAGTGGACGCCTCTGGCTCAGCTTCATGGCAGAAACCTGTTCATCACATAGCTTTATGAGCTTTTCTGTCATTAAAACTATACCGATGTTTTCATTTTTGACACAATCTTCGAGTGCTTCGATAACTTCTTTAGCCTCGTGCACTACGACGCCTTCAATGCCAGCAAGACGCATACCCATCTGTGTATCTATATTATCGCTTATAACATAAAACTGCATAAATTAATCCCTTATTCCTGTTTTTATTTAAGAGCGCCGATAATAAGGATTGAAATAAGAAGTCCGTAAAGAGCAACACCTTCACCAAGAGCAACGAAGATAAGTGATTTAACGAATGACTTAGGTTCTTCTGCTACTGCACCGATTGCTGCAGGAGCTGCTGCTGCTACGGCAATACCAGCACCGATTGATGACATACCTGTTACAAGAGCTGCTGCAAGGTAGCCAAGACCAGCACCTGTGCCGATTGTTTTTGAAACAGCATCTGTTGCTTCAGCGCTAACGAAACCACCCATTGGGATGATAACTGCGATTGCTGCTACACCAAAGAAAGCACAAAGGTTAAACAAAATAGCGTTCTTTGCTTTTTTACCTGATTTTTTTCCTCTTATTACTGGAACAAGTGGCATTGCCAACATAATAACTGCTGCTAAAGGTAATAAAAATATAAACATAATAATTTCCTCCAAAAATAAAATCAAATTAATCTATTCAATATCGGTGTCGAGGTTTACTCTGACCGGTAAGAATGGTTTTCCGTCCCCTTCATAGAAACGTGAGAATATTTCGTAGAACTCAAGACGTATGGACTGAATTGCTACAATCATACCTTCCATTGCCATAACAAAGGCATTTCCTATGATGACAACAAACGGTGATGCTCCTTTTGAAACACTTTCTGCAAGTGTCATAACAACCAGCATCATACCAGCGTGGGAAAGAATAAATCCGCCGACCCTGAGGAATGACATTGTGTTTGTTACATAACTTAGCATGAATTCAAAAAGTTCAAAGAAGTTTTCTGCGATGAAGGAACCGATTCCTTCGGATTCTTCATCATCCGCGTGCGTTTTCTTATACTTGACGTAATTTGAAAGCGGAGTTCTGAAGAACATCAAGAGCAATGGGATTACAACAAGGAAGATGACGTATAGTGGTGTGAATACCTTTATTCCTTCAAGTAACTGCAAGGCTGCGCCGATTACTACTGAAAGATAGAATGTCAAACCAACAAGTCCGTTACATCCAAATATCGCTTTTTCAAAGTTCTTTTGCTTGAAGCCAAGAATTATATTAAGAACAATCGAAATTGTTATCAATACCGCGCCGAGTGCAACCGCACCGAGAAGAATAAAGTTTGTTTGTTTGAAGACCTCAAGAGGTTTTCCTCCAAAGCCAAGAACCTTATAAACAGGATCAAGGACATCTTCAAATCCAAATACCGAACCGTATATAAATCCGAAGAACATACTTGAAATTCCGACTCGGGAAACTATTCCGCCCGCCGGATTCTTTTTCAGCTTTGAGATAAGCAGTCCTACTACTAAAAGAACAAAGCCCTGTCCCATATCACCGAACATAAGTCCGAAAAGTAATGTATATGTCAATGCAAAGAAGGCTGTCGGGTTGATTCCGTTATATGATGGAAGTCCGTACATCTCAACAAGCATTGTAAATGGATTTGAGAAGAAGCCGTTTTTAAGCTTTGTCGGTGGTGCAATCTGTGAGTCTGTATCAGGTGGATTCATTACAACAGAAACAGTCTGCATCTCATCAAATATCTTGTCAAAGTTCACAGAATCCTTTTCAGGAACAAATCCTGTGATATAGAATTTTCCGTTTACGGCTGCGACATTTCTTCTAAGCTCAAAAGTATCATTAAGATATTTCAGTTTTACAAATGCCTGATTTAAGTATTCTTCATTGTCAGCTTTAAGCTTTTCAATCCTGAGAAGTAATTCTTCGGTGGTTTCCTTCTCGTTTGTTATAGCATTGTTAAGCTCATCATAAGCAGTTTTTGGTGTACCCTTTACAAAGTCTGGGACTCGGACTCTTTCAAAATACAAGGATCTGAATATTTCATCCACCAGAACAATTGATGAGTTTGGTGCGAAATACAGGCCCCAGATGTAGCTTGTACCGTTCTCAAATGGTACAAAGAAGAAATCCTTGTCATCATAATACGAAAGCTTTGGATAGCTATCGACCGGTAGCTTACCTACTCTTACCTTTACGTGTTCACAAGCAAACAGGCGTTCAAAGTTTGTGTTCAGGTTTGCCATATGAGTAAGCTGTGTAATTGCCTGCGACTGTTCTGAAATGTCCATGTTAAGATTCTGAAGTCCGGCGTTGTATTCATTATATTTACGCTGGATATCCGTAATCTTTGTATCAATATCCGTAACGTCATTAATATGGATTTCGGAATAGTCAAGCTTCTTAAAATCTATTTTTAAGTTCTGCCCAAGATTTATTAGCTTTCTCAGAATAACTGAATATGGATTATCTTCATTTAATAATTCAAACCCAGTACCTCCCTGATTAGTTGAGTGAACCGCAAGTTCCATATGAAAACATTTGCTCTGGCAACATTTCAGGAGAACTTCGTCAAGATTCTTCATTAGTCCCGCTATGTTGACCAATAACATTTTTTCAATTGCCATCTTCTCACCCCTCTTAAATAATCAATAATTTTTCAATAAAGCTTGGCGTGGATTTGTATCGTATTCCTTCAATAATACTTATAATATTCATAGCTTCAATATCGCACAAATAAATAAAAGAAAATAGAGCAACAGGCGCTGTCTGAGCATTTTTAAGTGATACTCTTGCTGCCTTGTATCTGATCTCGAACATATTGTGTTCAACAATATCAGGATCAATTCCATCAAGCTGTCGTGCATAAATTGTTTTCTTGAACATATCAAGCATTTCTTCTTTTCCACTTGCTTCATAGTAAGCAAACATCTGCTTCTTGCTTATTCTTCCATAAAACGGGAACATATTCTGCTTTATGGTTCCCACATCAGCATTGAAGTAAGCCTTGAGTCTGTATGAATTGATAAAGTTAATCATATCGATCTGAATACTTACACTTCTTTTAAGCTCTTTGGCAACATTCCCGTCAAAGTCCTTATCGATAAGTTCAAACATTTTCTTATAGAGCTGTGTTCTTAAAAGAACCTCGCATCTAAGAAAATCAACCTGACCGTTTTCATCAGGATTAACATTCTTTAATGCATCGTAGTAGTCAGTGTGCCTTACTACCTTGAGCAAGTCCTTAAAGCTCCTTGATTTAGCAAGCGCAAGCATATCAAAAGACGCATGAGAAATCAGATAGCCAGGTAATGTTGAAATATAATCGTCAGACTTATTGGCGTTGATGTGAAGAATACAGCTTAAAATCTGCTCAACTTCTTCTCTCATTACCTCGTAATTAAAGAAAGAAATCTTATCAAGATGCTGGAACTTGCAAAGCTCAACATAAGTATCAAAGTTCTTTCTTCTTATTAATGTTTCAAGCAATCCTCTGTGTACTGTGTTTGTATCTATATTTTCAAGAATATCACTGTATCTTGTGTTCTTTTTAAGGTACTCGGCAACTTCACTAACGCTTTGTTTATTAAGAAGCTCTGTGTAATTCTGCTTGGTAAGCATTTTTCCGTGCTTGGCGTGAATTTTCGTTAATGTTGCTTTAGTTGAAAAGCTTTCCAGCATATTTTCACCTTATTTCTGAGAAAAAATTTTTATAGGTTAGCTTGGGATAATGTTTCTGCAAATTTCATCTTCCCACTTATCGTGATTTTCATTGTAGGTGTTGTCAAGAGCAGAAATTTCCTCTGCTGTTTTCTTCGCAAGCTCAGCAAGCTTTTCATCAGCATTGGATTGTTCAAATTCCTCGACCTTTTCAACACGACCGTTAACTCTTTTTAAAACGTCTTCTTTAATCTGATCTTCCTGCTTTTCAGCGTCGCAAAGTATATCGCTTTTCTTTTTATATGCATTGTCGAGCTTTTTCTTTGCATCCTCATCTATTTCGAGAATTCTGTTTATCAGGTTCTCCATATTGGTCTCTCCTTATTAAAACTATATCTTTTTTATGTTAAATACTTTAAAAAAACAAAAGAGCAACGACATAAGTCGAGCCCCTTTGCTACTTATACATAATATACCCAGTAACAAATTTTATCAATAGTAAATATAGGGATAATTTTATACTTCTTAAAACTATTTTTAGCTAAAAACACAATAAAACTATTATATATTTCCCATTAATTTAATGCCCGTATTTTTATTAATAATATAACCAATTAACAGATAAAAAACCTCTTGGAAAAGAGGTTTTTATGATTAATTCTTAAGGCTGTGGAGAGGTGCTGGAATCTGTCCTCCACGATTGATAAATTTTGATGGCGAATTGTAATTTATTTTCATTACAGGGCCACATCCGAAAAGTCCGCCCCAGTCAAGTTCATCACCAACCCCCTTGCCTATTGCAGGGATGATTCTTACAGCAGTAGTCTTGCAGTTTACCATACCGATTGCAGCTTCATCGGCAATAATTGCAGCAATTGTATCCTCAGTAATATCACCTGGTACAACTATCATATCAAGTCCTACTGAGCAGACAGCTGTCATAGCTTCAAGCTTTTCAATTGAAAGGCAACCGCTCTTTGCAGCGGCAATCATACCTGCATCTTCAGAAACAGGGATAAATGCACCTGAAAGTCCGCCGATTCTCGAGCAAGCCATTACGCCACCTTTTTTAACTGCATCGTTAAGTAATGCAAGTGTTGCGGTTGTTCCGTGAGTACCACACTGTTCAAGTCCGATTTCTTCAAGAATATGAGCAACACTGTCGCCGACTGCTGGAGTTGGTGCCAATGATAAGTCAACTATTCCGAATGGAACGCCAAGACGTTCAGAAGCTGTAACACCAACAAGCTGACCTACTCTTGTTATTTTATAAGAAGTTTTCTTAATTATATCAGAAATTTCTGTAATATTAGCGTCAGGATATTTTGCGAGAGCTGAACGAACAACACCAGGGCCTGAAACTCCGACATTAATCATACAGTCAGGTTCACCGACGCCGTGGAATGCACCAGCCATAAAAGGATTGTCTTCAACAGCATTGCAGAATACAACAAGCTTTGCTGCACCGAAACAAGCCTTATCGACAGTAATTTCTGCTGATTTTTTGACTATATGTCCCATAAGCTTGCAGGCATCAAGGTTTATACCTGTTTTTGTTGAGCCGACATTGACAGATGAGCATACTCTTTCTGTCACTGACAAAGCTTCCGGAATGGAATTGATAAGTTCAATATCGCCGGCAGAAAAGCC
>CALMXN010000067.1 GCA_937871145.1 uncultured Clostridia bacterium | reverse complement strand
AGTATAAGCTTCCACTGATGGAGTCGAAATACCTGTAAGGTATTCAATTCTTCCTGTAATTTTATAGGCAAGAGTCTGTGTGAAGACTTCTTTTGATTTTTCATCACTAAGAAGAATATAAACCTCTTTGATTTTATCAAAGTTGTCTGAAAGATACTGTTTTGTGAAGAGCCCTCCGCCAATTACAGGAACATCAGGGACTATAAGTGTGTGCTTTTTCGATAGTTCCATAACTTTTTCAATAAGGCTTTCATATCCGCAGGCAAAAGCAAGCACGACGACAAATTCGTCAACTTCATTTTCAACTTCCGAAAGTGTATGGACCTTATGCCCTTCAAAATAATGCCCTCTCACAAATTCATCACTTGCAAAAAAGCCACAGTATGGTATGCCGTATTTTTTAAATACATGCAATATTTTTAATGCGCCGTCACCCATGCCATAAATAAAAATCGGGAGCTTTGTGTTCATAAGAAAGCCCCACGAGCTTTCAAGTGAGAGAAAATTATCTTTAGAAAAAGTCATATAATTACCTCGATAATATAATAATGTTATTATACCACATTAAAGGGCAAGAAAAAAGTCTGCTTTAAAAGCAGACTTGAGTATCTTTTAGTTGTTGTCATCATCGTCTTGAGCATTGAAGCTTGTGCCAACCATATCTCTGCCCCTGATGTTGTATTTGTCACGCTGCTTGTTTACGTTTTCTTCAAGAGCCTTAAGAACGCTACGGATATTTTTTACTGAATGAATTTCAGCAACAGGAGTATCAACATCCTTTACGTTTATTATTATTGAGCCACAGTTGAATATTCTCTGAATTAAAGGTAAAACAAGCTTTTTATCAGCTACTTTATAAAGTTCAAATTCGTCTTCTGTAACATTGAGGAAGCCACAACGTCTTACGAATTTTCCCTCAGTAATAAAATAGCGGGTAAAAGAAAGTGGTAGCCCAAAAAGTGTTCTTTTCTTATCGGTCCAAATATACGCAAATTCGTTCTTCTTCATAACGCCCATCCTTCTTGTAAATACTTTACTTATATTTTAACATATATCGCAATTTAGTCAATACTTTGACAAAAAAAGACAAGCTACACAA
>CALMXN010000066.1 GCA_937871145.1 uncultured Clostridia bacterium | reverse complement strand
AAGTGATGAGGCATTCTTCTCACTTTCCATAAGAATTCCATCAGCTTCAAAAAGGCTGTCAGCACCTTTGATTTCTGTTATATCAAACTGCTCACACAGGTAGCCTTTTCCCTTATGGCCAGGCATGTGGAAGCGTGAAAAGTCGTCACTATTATATTTTTGAAGAAAATCATAAACAGGAGTATTCATATTATCCTCACTTTTTTAAAAATAATATCTGAGATACCTCAACAGATTATTCCTTGCATATTTTAATGTGCGGGAAACTGTCGAGACATTAATACCAAGCATTTCGGATATTGCGGTCATATCAATATCCTCATAATAGTATAGCACAAGAATCTGTTTTTGTCTTGCTGTAAGTTGCTCTTCAATAATTCTTTTCATTGCTTTTTTTGCAAGAAGCCTGACTTCCGTATTGCTCTCAGTAGATTGGTTGTCGTTAAAAATCCTGTAGATTTCCTTATCTTCATTCAGGCGTGTAAAACTGATTCTCCTCGGCATTAACAATCACCGCTTGCTTTTTCAGTTTCTGAATTTCTGTGAATCATTTCTGAAACTACTCCAAGCATCTCATATCTTTCATCCTGGAGAATATCTCTTCTTATGCGAAGTGACTTTAATTTGTCTGCGTCTTCCTCCTCCTTCATCTGCTGGGTCAATTCTGTCATACGGTTTCTTACCATTGCAGCGACTGCAAGATAGCTTTTTATCAATTCTGTCATTTTTATTCCTCCCATTTGTTTCTCAAATAGAACATTTGTTCGAAATTCCTTGTACTATTATGATATTCCAAAAAATAATTTAGTCAATAGAATATCAGGGTAATTTGATTCAAACATTAATTAAGAGAAATTTTTCGGACAGTTAGCGTTATTACGTTTTTTAATTATTGAAAACCCGCCCGAATAATGCTATAATCTGTATATAATTATTAAGGAGTGTTTTTGTGACACAGGAAAAAATCAATCGTATAAATGAACTTGCAAGAAAATCAAGGGTAACAAAGCTTACTGAAGAGGAACTTGCGGAACAACAGGAACTTAGGACTGAATACAGGCAGTCTTTTGTAAGTAACCTTTCAGGTCAACTTGAAAATATGACTATTGTTAAGCCTGACGGAACAAAATCAGACGTAAAAAGCTTGAAGAAACAATAAACTTTCTGGAGATGACAACATGAGCAAACAAGCATATGTTAAGCCAAAGCTATTGATTTTAAGGGATATTTTTCTTGAAAAAACTGATGAAAATCACGCGCTTACTGTTTCTGAACTTATAAAAGAGCTTTCTATGTATGGGATAAGTGTTGAGAGAAAGACTTTGTATGATGACATAAATATTCTCACAGCCTATGGGCTTGATATTGTTATTTCAAAAAGGTCACACTCAAACACTTATTATGTAGCAAGCAGAACCTTTCAGGACGAAGAATTACAGGTGCTTGCAAACGCTGTTGCATCTTCAAAATTTCTTACTAATAAAAAATCAAATGAGCTTATCAAAAAGCTTGAAAAGCTCACAAGTGTCTATAACGCCAAAGAACTTAAGAGAACAATTTATATTGAAGGCAGAGTAAAAAACTTCAACGAACAGATTTATTACAACATAAACTCACTTCACGATGCTATTAACAGGAAGAAAAAGATTACCTTCAGATATTTCTCATATGCCCTCAACAAGAAAAAGGAATACCGACACAACGGTGAAGTTTATGCCGTAAGTCCTTACTATATCGTGTGGGAAAATGATTATTACTATCTTATCTGCTATTGCGATAAGCATCAGAACATCAGCCGATACAGAATTGACAGAATGGTCAACGTTAATGTTTCAGAAGAAAGCTATAAGGTGCCCAATGATACTGAGCAAGAGCTTGCTAAGAGCCTTCGTTCGACTTTTAGTATGTACGGTGGGGATAAAAAGATTGTTACTATTGAATTTGCTAATGAGCTGATTGATGTTATAATTGATCGCTTCGGCAGTGATGTAAGAATTACAAAGAAGTCTGACAGCACATTTAATGTAAGTGTTGAAGTTCAGATAAGTCCGCCTTTCTGGGGATGGCTGTTCCAGTTTGGAACAAAGGCAAAAATTGTTTATCCGCAAAGCATTGTTGAAGAAGCAAAGAAAGAAGCTCAGACATTAGAGATCGGAAGAGCG
>CALMXN010000065.1 GCA_937871145.1 uncultured Clostridia bacterium | reverse complement strand
ACCTCAGAGGTGTCATTTTCCTTAATCCCGAACACACGCACGAGAACGACGGCAGGGACAAATATCTGACTGCCGACGAATATCTTTCCGGCAATGTCCGTGACAAGCTGGAGCTTGCGAAACGTTCCGCTGAGCTGTATCCTGACGATTACAGTATCAATGTCAAGGCACTCGAACAGGCACAACCCAAGCCTCTTGAAGCGTCTGAAATTGACGTAAGGCTCGGTGCTACTTGGATTGACACGGACACCATTCACAAATTTATCTGTGAAACACTTCAAGTGCCGAGATATATGCAGCGTATGTTTGATGTCAACTTCTCGCCATACACAACGGAATGGCAGATTGACGGTAAAAACAACGACAGGTCGAATATCCTTGCCAATATGACCTACGGTACGGCTCGAAAGAACGCTTACAGCATTATCGAGGATACGCTTAACCTCCGTGACGCACGAGTTTATGACCGTGTAGAACAGCCTGACGGCAAGATTACGTCCGTTCTGAATAAGAAAGAAACAATGCTTGCTGCCGAAAAGCAGGAAGCTATCAAAAACGCTTTTAAGGACTGGATTTTTAAAGAGCCTGAACGCAGAGAAAGACTTGTTGAGAAGTATAATATCCTGTTCAACAGCATTAAGCCGAGAGAATACGACGGCAGTCACATCAACTTTGTCGGAATAAACCCCGAAATCACGCTAAGAGAACATCAGCTTAATGCCATTGCTCACACAATGTACGGCGGTAATACGCTGCTCGCACACGAGGTTGGTGCAGGTAAAACCTATGAAATGGTAGCTTCGGCTATGGAAAGCAAGCGACTTGGATTATGTAACAAGTCGCTTTTTGTCGTCCCTAATCACCTGACAGAGCAGATGGGCAGCGAATTTCTACGTCTGTATCCGTCGGCTAATATCCTTGTAGCAACGAAAAAAGACTTTGAAGCCAAGAACCGAAAAAGACTGTGTGCTAAGATTGCCACAGGCGATTATGATGCAGTCATTATCGGTCATTCTCAGCTTGAAAAAATCCCCGTATCTCAGGAAAGACAGGAGCGTATGCTCCGAAAGCAGATAAATGAACTCACAGAGGGCATTTCATCAATCGGTAAGCGTGCGGGACAGAATTTCACGGTGAAGCAGCTCGAAAAGACAAAGCGAACACTTGAAACTAAGCTTAAAAAGCTCATTGACAGTCCACAGCGTGACGATACGGTCACATTCGAGGAATTGGGTGTTGATAAAATGTTCGTCGATGAAGCTCATAACTTCAAGAACCTGTTCCTTTACACGAAAATGCGTAATGTTGCAGGTGTTCAGCAAACAGAAGCGCAGAAATCCACAGACCTCTATATGAAATGTCAATACCTTGATGAGCTGACGGGCGGCAAAGGCATAGTATTTGCCACAGGAACTCCT
>CALMXN010000064.1 GCA_937871145.1 uncultured Clostridia bacterium | reverse complement strand
CGATCTGATGTATGATGCAATGGGAGTAAGACACGCTGCTGGACTTCATGCAAAAGAAATTAATAGAATAAACAAAGTTTTTAACGAACATGTCAATCAAGATGATAATATCATCATTAAAAATAAAAGTAAGGAGCTCAAGGAATTCTTAGGGCACACGCCATATGAAGTTTTTGGTGGTGCGTTACTTGGAATTATTATTGCGCTTATGGTGCCAATGAAGTAATGAAAAATATAAATATTGACTGCTCAACTGTGCGGCTGAAGGATTTAAAATTACCTGAAGATATTAAAAAACTTTCTTATGCTGATCTTGTTAAGCTAAGTCCACAAATCAGAAGTGTTTTAATAAAAAGTGTTTCCAAAACCGGCGGACACTTAGCTTCAAATCTCGGTACAGTTGAACTGACACTTGCTTTGTATAAAACTTTTGATGCTCCACAGGATAAAATTATCTGGGACGTGGGGCATCAGGCTTACACTCATAAAATTCTGACAGGTAGATTGAATTCATTTTCAACCTTAAGGCAGGAAAACGGAATTTCAGGTTTTACCAAGCCAACAGAATCAGAATATGATGCCTTTATCAGTGGTCACAGCAGTACATCAATATCTGTTGCACTTGGATTTGCCACTGTCATGAAAAATAAAAAAGATAATCACTATGCAGTAGCTGTGATAGGTGATGGTGCTCTGACTGGTGGGCTTGCATACGAAGGTCTGAATAATGCTGGGAAAAGTGATACTAACCTTATTGTAATACTTAATCATAATGAAATGTCAATATCAAAGAATGTTGGGGCATTATCAAAATATCTGTCTACAATGCGTACAACACAATCATATCAGAAAACAAAAAACATAGTTGAAAAAACTCTTGATAAGACTCCTTTAGTAGGTAAGCCTATTAAAACATTGATAAAATCTCAGAAGAATACTATCAAGGATATGCTGTTGCACAGTACAATGTTTGAGGATTTTGGTTTTGAGTTTATCGGTCCTGTTGATGGACATAATATCCACGATCTTTGTGAGGCTTTCAATAATGCACGAGCAATGAATCGTCCGGTATTTATACATGTTAATACTTATAAAGGCAAGGGTTATGCTCCTGCTGAGCAGAATCCAGGGCAATACCACGCTGTAAGTAGATTTGAAATTGCAACAGGTAATCCTGATGTTGTTGAAAGTGACAGCTATTCTTCTGAATGTGGAAAAGAACTTTCAAGACTTGCTGATACTGATGACAGAATTTATGCAATTACTGCCGCTATGAAATATGGTACTGGATTGCAGTATTTCAAACCAAAACATATCAACAGATTTTTTGATGTTGGAATTGCTGAACAGCACGCAGCGACATTTTCTGCTGCTTTGTCAAAAATGGGATGTATACCTGTTTTCTGTGTTTACTCATCATTTCTGCAAAGAGCATATGATCAAGTTTTGCACGATGCTTCAATCGATAATTCACATATTGTTTTGGGAATAGACAGGGCGGGAATAGTCGGTGAAGACGGTGAAACTCATCAGGGGCTTTTTGATGTACCGTTCCTGACAACAATTCCAAACGTAACATTATATTCGCCTTATGGATATGACGAAATGAGATTATGTCTTAATAATGCTTTATATAAGGATACTGGTATTGTTGGAGTAAGGTATCCAAAGGGCGCGCAGAATAATCAGATTGAGAATATTTATCCTTGCACAGATTATTATCATATTAATAATAGCAGTGATATATTACTTATTTCTTATGGAAGACTTTGTGCTAATATAATCAATGCTAAAACTAAGCTTTCTGAGGAAAATATAAATTGTGATGTTCTGAAGCTTACAAAGATTTTCCCGATAGAAAAAGAGATTATCAATATAGCTCAAAAATATAAATACATTTTCTTCTTTGAAGAATCAATGCAGAATGGTTCAATATCAGAAAAGCTTGGATTTATGCTCTGTTCTTCAGATTTCAAAGGCAAGTATTTCAGCAAGGCTATAACACAATATGTTAAGCAGGCAACAGTTGAAAACGCAATTATTAATGTTGGACTTGATAGTAATTCTATTGTAAAAACCATTAAACAGGAGTTAAAACAATGGCAGTAAGACTCGATAGCTTGGTCGTACAGAAAAAGTTGATATCAAGCAGAGAAAAAGCAAAAGAACATATTTTACTTGGTCTTGTAATTGTTAATGGTGTTGTCTGCAAAAAGCCATCACAGCAGGTTGATGAGAATGCTGATGTTTTAATTTCTGGTGAAATATTAAAATATGTTGGAAGAGGTGGACTTAAGCTTGAAAAAGCTATTGATTATTTTAAGCTTGATTTAAATGATAAAATATGTGCTGATATTGGTGCATCAACTGGTGGCTTTACTGATTGTATGCTACAGAATGGCGCAAAAAAAGTATATGCTGTTGATGTTGGTCACGACCAGCTCGCTCTTAAGCTACTGGAAGATAAGCGAGTAGTTAACTTAGAGGGTGTAAATGTAAGATACTTGACAGATGAACAGATTAGTGAGAAACTTAATTTTATAAGCGTTGATGTTTCATTTATATCATTAACATTGATACTTCCGGTTTTAAAAAGATTTCTTGCAAATAACGGAGAAATGGTTTGTCTGATTAAACCACAGTTCGAGGCTGGAAAGTCACATGTAGGGAAAAAAGGAGTAGTTAAATCACAGGCTTCTCATATAGAAGTATTGAATAAAATAATAAGCTTTGTTGAAGAGCAGAATTTTAATATTAAGTGTCTGACTTATTCACCAATTAAAGGTCCTGAGGGTAATATTGAGTATCTGATTTATTTAAAAAATGAAGATAAAAGTAAATTTATTTTTGATATAAAAAGTTTTGTAAGTTCGGTGTTTATTTCTTTTAAAAAAACTTGACGGAGGTAATAGTGTGAAAATCATAATTTTCCCTAACCTTAACAAATCAAATGCAGAGAAATGCGTAATAGAAACATGTGAAATATTACATAATCTGAATGTTGATATTTTTATGGATAATCAGTATTCAGAAGTTTTTTCTGAATATAGCTATATTGTTTTTGCTGATTTTGAAGAATCAGTTAAACAATGTGATGCAATAATTGTTATTGGTGGGGATGGAACTATTCTTAAATGTTCAAAAATTGTCGCACCTTTTCGCAAGCCTATATTAGGAATAAACAGTGGACGCCTTGGATTTATGGCATCAATTGAGGCTAATGAATTGTTTTACCTTAAAAACCTTGTAGAAGGAAATTACACAATTGTTAAAAGAATGATGCTTAAAGGTATTATTAATTTTAAAGACGGAAGAAAGTTTGAGCAGTCAGCTTTGAATGATATTGTTGTAGCAAGAGCACCTTTCTGTAAGATTGCTGATTTTGAAGTATCGATGAACAATAATGTTATTAGTTCACTTCGTGCTGATGGATTGATTTTCAGCACGCCTACGGGTGCAACAGCTTATTCATTATCAGCTGAGATCGGAAGA
>CALMXN010000063.1 GCA_937871145.1 uncultured Clostridia bacterium | reverse complement strand
GTGCTGAAAGAAACAGGATATGATTTCAAGTCGGAAAAGCGACTTAATGTTGTGCTCACAAACACACTTGAACCGTCAAAATCTGAAGCATCGTTCTTAGATGAGGGAGAACAGCTTAATTTCTTCAACGACCCTCTTGCTGCTGAAGCTTTTGAGTCGGACAAGGCTAAGAATAATCAAGGGATAAATGTTATTATTGGTATTATCTGGATTTCCATCAAAAATATAAAGTTTAAATACATAGTGTTTATGGTGTTCATTGTGTTCATGAATGTTCCTTTCCGTATAATCGCTTCATGAAGTATATCATGAATTTAATAGGCTATCAAGGCTAAAATTAACGCTGAAGCGGTCTTGACAGCCTATTAAATTCACGATCATTGGCAATTAAGCGATCATACCAAAAGTATATTGAGGAGAACCTAAAGTACTTACTGAGAGCATACTCCAGATAATATATAATCCGCCTTATAGCGGCGTTTCATCAAATAACAACGAATGGATTTCAAATCTCATTAATGATTATAAGTACATTGACGGTGAATACTTCAACGAAAGAAAACATTGGCTTAATGATGATTATGTTAAATTTATACGTTATAGTGAAAATCTGCTTGAACGAAACGGTGCGGGAGTTTTGTCTTTCATCAACAACAATGGATTTCTTTTAAACCCAACATTTAGATGTATGAGGTATCATCTGTTACGTTCTTTTGATGAAATATACATAATAAATCTTCATGGAAACTCTAACATTCACGAAACTTCTCCGAATGGGTCAGCTGATGAAAATGTATTTGACATTAAGCAAGGTGTATCCATTAATATATTTGTAAAAAACACAAATAAGTCTTCTAGGTTAGCTAGGTTACATTACGCTGAGTTATTTGGAACACGCAAAGATAAATACCAGCTATTAAACGGCAACGTTCCATCCAGAATTATTTCTCCATCTGAACCGTATTGCAAAACAGATATTGGAATCAGATGGCACAGTACAAGTTTGAAATTATATACTACAATGAACATTTTACAAAGTGCATACGTAATAATCGAACTATAATAATCCTACTAGCAGTCTTGTCATCTGGTGCTGTTGCTGGGTGGGCTATTTGGAGCAAATATAGCTTTATTTGGTCGATTATAGTAGCTTCAACGCAGGTACTAACTATTGTAAATGAATTCTTACCATATAAAGATAGAATTAAGGAATGTCCAGACTTAATCAGCAAATTAATGCCTTTGTCAATAAAAAAGTGAGCCAGCCGCCAAGAAAATTTTGAGCCACTGTCGCTAAGAAAAAAATGAGCCATTTACTCAATTAAAGAAGTATGTAATTCATTGCTCAAGGACGCTTCCATTCTGAAGGAGGTGGTGCAGTTCATGTTGAGTATCTGCGAATTAAAAGTCACCCTGTCAACAAGTGCGGCAACCATCATTTCATTCTCAAAAAGCTGCGTCCATTGTGAAAATTCAAGGTTTGTTGTAATGATGACGCTTGCTCTCTCGGAACGCTCTGAGATTACCTGAAACAACAGCTCCGACTGACTTCTGTTGAATGTCAGGTAGCTTAACTCGTCAATTATCAGCAAATCATACTTGCTGAAAGTTTTTTCAAGCCTTGACAGCCTGCTTTCCTGAAGTGCCTCGGACAACTCCGTTGCCAGAGTGCTTGCCGTGCAAAACCGCACCTTGAAGCCTGCACTGCACGCACAGATTCCCAGTGCTGTTGCAAGATGAGTTTTACCGCTGCCGGGATTTCCCACCATAATCACGTTCTGCCGTTTCCCGATGAAATCACATGATGCCAGCTGCCGAATGCAACCCTCGCTGACGTGTTCTAATCTTTGCGCATCAAATTCGGCAATGGTCTTTATTACCGGAAATTTCGCGTTCTTAATCCGCCTTTCCTGAGCCGTTTGTTGCCTGTCGTCAAGCTCGGATTTCATCAGCTTCAACAAAAAATCAGAATAGCCCTCATCATGCTCCAGTTGTTGAATTATCTTTGCATATTTGTTGAAGGACGGTAACATAATATCAATCGACTACCTTGCTTCAAGAAAGGTGGTACGCTAATATGGGTGGACGTGGAACATATGCGGCAGGAAATAATGTTGCATACCGTTATGAAACAGTAGATAAAATTAATGGAGTTAAGGTTTTGCAAAAATTAGATAAAAAAGCAAGTGGTGGATTGCCAGAAGAGGCTCATTCAAGTTCGGCATATATTTTGCTCAATAAAGCAGGAGACTTTCGAATGTATCGTGAATATGATGATAATCATTATTTACGTTTTGAAATTGCATATCACCCAGAGAAAAATATCGACCCTTCACGCAAACCAGTATTACATATCCACGAATATTCACCGGGAGATTTTTCTAATAGACAAGCTCGACCATTAACCAAAACCGAATATGAAAAATACAAAAAATTCTTTAAGGGGGTATTATAGTGACTGGAATGATAATCAGTGATTTTATGGATAAAATCTATTGCGGTGATGAAGTTGAGTTTAAGATTAACGAAACAACCTACTTCGTTCAAGGCTATAAGGAAAAAGATGATTATATTCTGACCGTAGATTATTGGAACAGCGTTGATGGGAATGAACCGCAACACGATTACTTGTTTTCCATCAAGTGTTCCTCTCCAGAAGAAAGAAAAAAGTCGTTTGAAGAAGCGAAGATTTTCAACGGGAAAACCATCTACGAAATCGAGTCCAAAATAGAGGTTATATACGGGTAAATCGGGTATCCTCGTCTATTAACTCAAAGCGAATACGACGAGTACAAAAAAATATTTTGGAGGTGTAACAAGATGGAAGCCGGAAACATAAACGAATTTATCGACAACCTTACTATACAGGATGAAATGGTGCGTTACGATGGTTATCTGTACTATTTCTATGGAGTACAGTTTAGCAAAGAAAAAGGATTGTATTTTACACACATTGACCGTTTTATGCCTGATATTCACCATTTTATTGACGAATTCTATTATTACGAATGTTCCAGCAAAGCTGACTGTCTTGAGCACTTGCTGAATGATAAATATTGGAATGGAAAGTCGTTTTACGAAATAGAAAGTCAGTTTATATGGGTTGATGGGTAAGTATAAATAATTCGTGCTGAAATACAATAGTAAAAAACGTGGTACTTATTTGGCACTTATTATTACCTCAAATCGTTCAAAACAACCGCAAGCCAAAATACATCACGTCAAGAAAACCGCATAATAAAGCGGTTTACGACACTTTGCCTTACATTGCTACAATCGTTGGTCTGAATTCGTAATGAGCAGGTCGCAGGTTCGAATCCCGTCACAAGCTTTATACAAATGGTTTAGCCGCGTAGTTTTATTGCTACGCGGCTAATTCTTTTTTATACATTTTGAGAAAATGGTACTATGGTACTTATTTAGCATTTTACTATTTGGTCAATATATTATGGATTTTCTCTATGCACAACGTCCAATAATTGTTATCTCTAACAATTGAATTCAACCACTCATGCATGAGTAGAATTTCAAACTGTTGCTTTTTTCCGCGAGTAAAAGGTGTCTTAGGTATCTTTCTATACAGTGAGTCAAGATTGAATAAATTTGTGGACTGCTTATAATCGTATTCATATTTTCTATAGCTACAATCAGATTTTATTCGATAAGAATGAGGCCAAATTTCTTCAGTATCCGAAAAATAACAAACCCAACTTTCTGCAAATCGAATCAAATTCACACCATATTTATTGTATGTGTCATTTATCCAATCATCAACTAATTCATCAATCATATAAGGAAAACGTTCCCAAGAAGTTGGTGTACTTTCGTGACGATGATATTCTTGAATAAATCTAAGAAGCATAGTATTTTGACCTTGTATAAACGGTAGTTTACGAATTAGCTTTGAATAGACGTCATAAGAAAGCGCCGTGAAATCCTCAGTGGTATATCTAAGTAAAAAGTAATCATCTTCAAAAACTATGCCCTTTATTTGACGCGTCATTTGCTTACCATAATCCGCATATATTTGTATGCACCAATTTTGAACATCAGATTCATAATCCTTAATTATATGAC
Source organism: uncultured Clostridia bacterium (assembly GCA_937871145.1). Classification (GTDB taxonomy): domain Bacteria; phylum Bacillota; class Clostridia; order Oscillospirales; family Ruminococcaceae; genus SZUA-444. The sequence continues at coordinate 1,424 of CALMXN010000063.1, read as the reverse complement.
GATACTTTTCAATTTTCTGTTGCTGTAACACCATCTGTGAATCTTCAGGAAATGTATCAAGGTAGGAAGTGAAGTATTCAATAACGAAGTTAATACACTTCTGCATATTTTCATTGCGAGCATCAGTATTAGTTTCATTCACACCTTCTTCCTTTTCCCGTTTGGAGATGTATGCCTCAAGCGTTAACATATTTATGCACCTCGCTTATTTTTACTATATTATAAATAATTTACGCATTATAAACATAATGAGAAGTTAAAATAACATTATTTACTATTACAATATTTATTAAAAATGTTACAACCTATGTATAGCAGCCAATTGTTAATGGCTTTTTAAATCACAACTACTTAAATCTAGCAACACTATTGTTGTTAGTTTTGAGGAACATCAAAAAGGTAATAAGTGATTACTCTGAACAAATACCAATTAAATTATTATAAAACATATTTAGTTCTGCATCCAAAAATTCAGCCCCTTCAAAGACTGATGTGCACAGCTTAGAAATTTCAGCAAAATCCTCATCTTCAATTTTACTATTAGTATTTGCAAGAATCTTTATAATTTCATCTTTATACTTTTTTTCAATTCTATTTAAATACTTTGTATCCTGATTATTGCTGATTAGCACTTGTCGAGATTTTGAGAGTGCCCACAAAAGTTCGCCTACACGGTCAACGTTTTCGTATCCTGTAACAGCAGGTTTTTCAACATCATATACATTGGCAAAACAGTTTACCATCTGTGATGTAACCTCTACAGGAAAAGGTGGACTCAATTCATTTATCAAAGGCTCTCCATCATTTTCAACATATTGTTTTAGTGTCTCAAAAAATCTCTTTGGAATCTTAAGCCCATTAGGAGTTAATATATTGGGTTTGTTGCAACATAAGAGAATCAAATAATCATATTCTAATTCGGCAAAAGGAGTGCAGAGGCACAAGAGAGGCATAAGCTTATCACCATCTGTCATATCAAAATTGTTCACAACAATCGGATATTGACTTAGAAACCCATCGAAGAAATAATCTTTAGGGAAACTTATGGAATATGCAGTTGATAAATCACTTAATGCATCTGAAGTTTTTATAAGCTTCTCTTGATAGTTCTTATCATACCAAATACTTATTTGATACTTATTAACGTATTTACTCGGTTTGTGTTTATTAAAATACTGGCATGAACTCATCAGGCGTTGACATGCTTCATCTTCATTTTTGCACAGATCTTGATGTTTTTCCATTAGTATTTTTTGTTCTATACATATCTCGTTAAAGTATGTTTGCATTGCCTTTAGCGTCGACAATGCCTGCCGTAAATTTATTAATGCTAACCGAGATTTCTCGTTATCGCTGATTGTCAAGGTATTTGTCAGTAATTTTTAAATTTTTTTGTGGAATATAAGTTATAAAATTAGAGCTGG
>CALMXN010000062.1 GCA_937871145.1 uncultured Clostridia bacterium | reverse complement strand
CCAGCTTCTTGATGAAGTATGGGGCTTTGAATACTATGGTGACTCAAGAACTATTGACGTGCATGTAAAGCGTCTCCGTGAAAAGCTTGAGGGTGTTTCCGACAAATGGGCACTTAAGACAGTATGGGGCGTTGGCTATAAGTTTGAGGTAGAAGAAGAATAATGCGCGGCGGCATTTTAAAACAATACTTTTTAGTAATATCAGCAGTAATTCTCATAAGCATTTTTAGCTTAGGAGCAGTATTACTGCTGATTTCTTCTAATCGGTTGGTTTACAACAAGAAGCAGGTTATGACTGGTGAATTCACTGAAATACTGAAGTATACAAATGATGTTGTGGTCAGAAAAGATAAGATACAGAATATTTTTGATGAATATAGTAACTTTGAACGCAAGTATGGCGGAACTATCATTCTTACTAACAGTATCGGTAATATTCAGGGCTCTCTTTCAAACAGAGAAAGTGAAAAAATCTCAATGAAAATTATCGGTAATCTTGATTTCGAACCAGCATATTTTTATAATGATCTTGACGGATATTACAGTGATGATTATCATATAGTAGCTTCAAAGGTTATGATAAATAATACGGATTATTATCTCTTTTTTATCAAGCCTGATATCAATGAATGGAGCAATGTAAAGTCAATAATGGGCTTTTTCGGGATATCGGTATTTGTAGCATTCATTTTTATAATTTTAATAGCATATTTTGTATCAAGTAACACTGTAAAGCCATTGATTGAAATGAGTAATGTTGCAAGGAAATATTCGAAGGGTGACTTCACAGCCCGTATTAATATAGAAGAAAACAATGAGATAGGCGATCTTGCAAAAGCATTGAATGAAATGGCTATCTCTTTAGAAAATAATGAAACAGCCCGTAAAAACTTCATAGCAAATGTTTCACACGAGCTTAAAACGCCAATGACTTCTATCAGTGGATTTGTTGACGGACTGCTTGACGGAACAATTCCTCAGAAGGATCAGAACAAGTATCTTTCAATAGTTTCAGCCGAAGCAAAAAGGCTGTCACGTCTTGTTGTGTCTATGCTCAATATGGAAAAGTTTGAATCTGGTGAAATCAAGCCTGAATTTATCAATGTTAATATTAATGATGTAATCTTTGAATGTCTGTTGTCATTTGAGAAAAAAATCAATCAGAAGAATATTGAAATATGCGGTCTTGACAACGAAACCATTATGATATATGCTGATAAAGATTTAATATATCAGGTAATCTATAATCTCATTGAGAATGCTATAAAATTCGTTAATCAGCAAGGATATATAGAGTTCAATCTTAATAAAGAAAACGGGATGTTTACTTTTGCAATAAGAAACAGTGGCGACGGCATTAAAAAAGAGGAAATTCCACTTGTTTTTGATAAATTCTACAAGTCAGATAAGTCCAGAAGTCTTGACAAAATGGGTGTCGGCCTCGGACTGTATCTTGCAACATCAATTATTCATCTTCATAACGGAGATATCAGTGCCAACAGTGAAGAAGGCATGTATACTGAATTTACATTTACAATACCGGTAAACAAATCATTTGATAAGGGGAAAAAGAATTGAACGTAGAGTTTGACGGTCAGGGCAACGACTCTGAGAATGAAAATCATAATCAGGAAGCTGAATATGTCTGGGGTACTGATGCTACAGCAGATAAACCAGTAGAAGAAGTTAATAACAGGACAGAAGAACCCCCTAAGGTTGAAGAGCCTGTTCAAGAACAAAAGTCACCGAAGAAGAAAAAGAAAAGGCTTGTTATAGCTGTAGTTATTACCATCGGAGTAGTAATAATCTGCTCTCTTATCACAACAACAGCACTTCTCGGCAGAGGATGGCTTTCAAACAGACTTTTTGTTTCAGACAGAGTTCAGATAACCATACCAATACAGAAAAAGCCACAGCTTGATACGAAATACTATGACTCTAAAACTGGAAAGTATACACCTGAAGGAATAGCAAAGAAGGTTCTTCCGTCGGTGGTGTCTATTGAAATTTACGAAAAAGGTAAAGCTTTCACTCCAGTAAGTCAGGGCTCAGGCATTATACTTACCGAAAACGGATACATTATAACCAATGCTCATGTTATTGAAAATGCAACAAGAGCTATTAAGGTTATCCTTAATAATAAGCAGGAATATGAAGCAAAGATAGTCGGTTTTGACAAGAAAACTGACCTTGCTGTCATAAAAATAAATAAGACAGGTCTTGTAGCAGCAGACTTCGGTGATTCAAGTCAGCTTGAAATTGGTGAAGAAATTGTTGCTCTTGGTAGCCCGGCAGGATTGTACAGTTCTTTAACCCGTGGAGTAGTTTCAGGACTTAACAGAAAAATCAAAACGGAAGCAAACAATACCGAAATGGACTGTATTCAGATTGATGCTGCCATTAACCCTGGCAATTCAGGTGGTGCATTAGTCAATATGTATGGTCAGGTTGTCGGCATAAACACATCAAAGATTATGCTTGAATCTTATGACGGGATAGGCTTTGCTATTTCAATAAATGAAGCAAGACCAATTCTTGAAAAGCTTATTGCTGACGGTTATATCAAGGATAGAGTTAAAATAGGTATTTCTTTTTATGAGCTTACTGAAGCTACCGCAGAAATTAACAAAACAAAGCCAGGCTTATATATACGCTCTATTGATAAGGACTGCGATATTGCAAAAACTGAGCTCAGGGAAAATGATATAATAACTCATATTGATGGTGCGCCTGTTGTGTATCGTTCGGATGTGGATAATGTAATGAAGGGTAAGAAGCCGGGGGATACTGTCAAAGCAAAAGTATACAGAAAAACTGACAGCGGTGATGAGAAAACCTTTGAAATAAAGTTTAAGCTCATGGAGGATACCTCTCAGAAAATTAATACTGATAATTAATGAAAAATGCTCCCGCTTTGAATTTAAAAGCGGGAGTAAATTAATAAAATCGGAGGATTTATGACAAAAGTTATAATAATTGTAGTACTGATTCTTATGTCTGCATTTTTTTCAGCATGTGAGACAGCATTCTCTACTGTCAATAAAATCAGACTAAGAAATTATGCGAATCAGGGCAATAAAAGGGCAGCAAAAGCGCTTAAAATTGTCAATGATTTTGATAAGGCACTGACTGCTATACTTATCGGCAATAATGTTGTCAATATTGCATCTGCGTCACTTGCTACAATTGTCTTTACAGAAAAATTCGGAGCATCAAGTGTAGGTATCGCAACAATAGTAATGACTATTGTGGTTCTTGTTTTTGGTGAAATATTACCTAAATCACTGGCAAAAGAAAATGCTGAACACTTTACACTTGGAATTTCAACGGTAATGTCTATACTTATTTTCATCTTAAAGCCGTTTATATTGATGTTTACTGCACTTAAAATGTTAGTCAGAAAAGCATTTGTCAAGCAAAATCATGCTAATCCAAGTGTTACAGAAGAAGAACTTAAATTTATTATTGAGGAAATTGAAGATGAGGGAGTTCTTGAAGAACAGGAAAGTGACCTTGTAAAAAGTGCACTTGAATTTGATGAAATATCAATAAGCCAGATTTTGATTCCGCGTGTTAATATCATTGGTGTTGAAGCAGCAGATGATGTTGAAAAGGTCAAGGATGTTTTTATAACTGAGCGCTATTCGAGAATGCCAGTTTATGATAAAACAATGGACAGCATAATCGGTATAATTCATCAGAAGGATTTTTTCAACCTCTATATAAGCGGTGGCAAGAGCATTAAGCCTATTATTCAGGAAGCTTTGTTTTTCTCTGAAAACAAGAAAATTTCTGAAGTTATGACAGAAATGCAACGCACAAAAAACCATATGGCTATTGTTATTGACCAGTATGGTGGAACGGAAGGGCTCGTTACTCTTGAGGATATAATTGAAGAGCTTGTCGGCGAAATCTACGATGAAAATGATGACGATGAAAGGGACTTTATAAAAATCTCCGATAACAGCTATAATGTTTCAGGAGGATTGAGCATAAGCGACTTTCTTGAATATCTTGAGCTTGGTGAGGATATAATTGTTACTGACTGCAATTCAATCGGTGGCTGGGTGATGGAAATTTTAGAGCACGTTGCTGACAAGGGCGAAAAGGTTGTATGGGGAATTTTCAAGATTACTGTTCTTGAGATTGATGACCAGCAGATTAAGAGAGTTCTCATAGAAATTGATGAGGAGAAAAGCAAGGAAGACAGTGATAAGGAGTAATTTATTTATATACTTATCCGAGTGCTTGACATATAATTGTTTTTCTTATATAATTATATTTTGTTAAGTTATAAATTTTTATAAAATCAGCTATTTTTCAGATAGCTGATTTTTAAAATAAGCTTTAAAAAGCTGTCATGAAAGGGATGGTCATTTATATGGCAAGTATCAAAAAAAGAATTTCAAGAGAAGGTTATGACAAACTTGAGGCTGATCTCGAATATCTAATAACTGTCAAACGTGCTGAAGTTGCTGAGAAATTGAAAGAGGCTCGTTCTTTTGGCGACCTTTCAGAAAATGCAGAATATGATGAAGCTAAAAATGAGCAGGGTATTCTTGAAGCTAAAATTGCTGAACTTGAAGCATATATGGCAAACGCTGAAGTTGTTGATGACGACGATGTATCAGAACATGAAATCGGCGTTGGATCAAAGATAGTTCTCAAGGATGTTGAATTCGGCGATGTTGAAACACTTCGAATTGTTGGCTCAACAGAAACTGACCCTGATAAGGGTAAAATTTCAGATGAATCACCTATTGGAAAGGCTGCTTTGAGAAAGCACGTCGGTGATGTTATTGAGGTTGAAGCACCAGATGGTGTTATTAAGTTTGAGGTTCTTGAGATTTCAAAGTAATAAGGAGCATAATAATGAATTTGGATGAAAACAAAACAGCTCTGCCTGAACAGGAAAATGAACAGACAGAACAGGATATAAATATACTAAAAAAAGTACGAATTGAAAAGTTTGAGGCTTTGAAGGCAGACGGAAAAAATCCTTATGAAGTCACAAAATATGATGTAACATACCTCAATGCTGATCTCAGAAAAAACTATGAAGAGCGTGAAGCAAAGATTATTGCTGATGCTGACGGTAATGAAGAAGCATTAAATGCCGGACTTGAAGAAATCAAGGCAGATACAATAAAAATTGCTGGCAGAATTATGAGCTGGCGTGATATGGGTAAGGCTAACTTTATCGATATCCGTGATGGTTCTGACCGTATGCAGGTTTATGTCAGAATGAACGATATCGGTGAAGATAACTATAAAGACTTCAAGACATGGGATATCGGTGATATTGTCGGAATAGACGGATTTGTCTTCAGAACACGAAGAGGCGAAGTTTCTGTTCACGCAAAGAGCATAAAGCTCCTTTCAAAATCACTTCTTCCATTGCCTGAAAAATGGCATGGACTCAAAGATCAGGATATGCGTTATCGTCAGCGTTATGTTGACCTTATCTGTAATCCTGAGGTTAAGGATACATTCTTGAAGAGAAGCCGTATACTGAGCGAAATCAGAAACTTCCTCGACAGTCGTGGATACCTTGAAGTTGATACACCTGTTCTTCACACACTTGAAATCGGTGCAGCTGCACGTCCATTCAAGACACACCACAATGCACTGGATATTGATATGTACCTCAGAATTGAAACTGAGCTTTACTTAAAGCGTCTTATTGTTGGCGGATTTGACAAGGTTTACGAAGTAGGTCGTATTTTCAGAAACGAAGGTATGGACACTTCACATAACCCTGAATTCACATCAATCGAAATGTATCAGGCTTATACTGATTACATTGGTATGATGGATCTTATTGAAGAAATGTACTCAGGACTTACAAAAACAATCTGTGGAACTGATAAGATTATGTATCAGGGAACGCAAATTAATATGGCTGCTCCTTGGGAAAGACTCACAATGGTTGAGGCTGTCAAGAAATATGCTGGTGTTGACTATAATTCATGGGCTGATGACGCAAGTGCAAGAGCTTGTGCTAAGGAACATAACGTTGAAGTTGACGAAGGTGATAAGGCAACTAAGGGACACGTTCTCATTGCATTTTTTGATGCTTTTGTCGAAGATAAGCTTATCCAGCCGACGATTATTTATGATTATCCAGTAGAAAATTCACCTCTTGCAAAGAGAAAACCATCAGACCCTGCTTTCACTGAAAGATTTGAATATTTTATCTATTCAAGAGAAATGGGCAATGCATTCTCAGAGCTTAACGATCCTATCGATCAGAGAGAAAGATTCGTTAAACAGGTTGAAGCAAAGAGAGCACAAGGCGCAAATGCTGAAGTCGATGAGGACTTTGTAACAGCACTTGAATATGGTATGCCGCCAACAGGCGGACTCGGTTTCGGTCTTGACAGACTTGTTATGTTGTTGACTGATAGTGCATCTATCAGAGATGTATTGTTGTTCCCGACAATGAAACCAATTCAATAAAATATTATAATGGCGTGGAAACACGCCATTAGTTTTCAAAATAGATTGCGGGGGAAAGCACAGTGAAGATTAATACATCGGGCTTTACTAATGAAGATGCTGAATATGAAAAGCAATTAGCCGAGCAGGAGCAGAACAAGCTTGCTGCTGAGGAAAAAGCTAAGCAGGAGCTTGAGAAAAAAATTGAAGAAAAAAAAGAGCTTCATAGAAAAAAGCTTCAGGAAGAAAGACTTGAAATGCTTAAATTGAAGCAGGGTATCGTTGACGATGTTGAAGTTACTCACGAGAAAAAGGCTGTTGTTGAAAAACCAAAGGGCATGAAAGCAATTGAAAACTTCTGGTATCACAACAGTATGTATATAATAATGTTCCTGATTTTCTTTGTAATCGCTGGATACTTGATTTATAATTTAACCTCAAAGGTCACCCCTGATATGAATGTCCTTGTACTCCCTGAATCAGGATTTTCTACAAAGCTTAAAAATTTTGAAAAATATGTTGAAAAATTTTCAGTTGATAAAAACAAAGACGATAAAGTTAAGGTTGCTGCTATACATATCCCAATGGAGCTGTATGGTCTGAATCCGACGGCTGATGTTGGCTATCAGGCAAAGCTTATGGGCGAAATTAAAGCAGGGAAAACAATGCTTATAGTTTCAAATAAGAAGGCTGATGAACAGCTTGGACCGCAAGGTATTTTAATGGATCTGAGGAAGTTATATCCTGACAATCCTAATGTTACTGAGTATGGATTTAAGCTTGAGGGTGATAAGGTTAAGAAGGCTCTTGACTGGCCTGATATGCCAGATGGAATATATATTGGCATAAGAGACCCTGAAAATATGTACGAAGTAAGTCCTGAGAAAGCTCAGAAACGATATAAAGAGTCCCTCAAAATTCTTGATAAAATGATAAAGGATTTAAGCTGATTTTTAAAGCACCACATCGTAATGTGGTGCTTTTTGCTAATTTTAAGGTTGAAATGTACTGCATGTCCGAGGACATGACCTTCC
>CALMXN010000061.1 GCA_937871145.1 uncultured Clostridia bacterium | reverse complement strand
ATGTGACTGGAGTTCAGACGTGTGCTCTTCCGATCTAATCAAGGGGTCAGAAAAGCCATTTCTCTTGCTATTAATAGAAAAACTTCAAAATCTGAATTTAAAAACGGAGTTGAAGCAGCATACGGACTTATTCCACACAGTGTAACGATTCTTAATAAAAGTTTTCGTGAGCTGTCATCTGAGCCAGCAGCCTCATTATACAATGTTTCTCTTGCACAGTATATGTGGACAAGTTCACTAACAAAGGCAGAGAAAAACCTCTTAAACAGTTCTACAATTATCGTTCCAAAGAGCTGCACAAATACTGAATATCTTGACATCTACATAAAACAGTGGGAGGATACACTTGACTTTTTCTGTTCTGTAGAGGTCCTTGATGATGACGAATATAATAACCGAATAAAATCAGGTAATTATTACATGGCTTATTGCGAATTAAGTGCAAAAACCAACAGCCCAGAAGACTTTCTTTCAACCTTCAGGACTGGGGACCAAAATAATATATATTCTTTTTCAGATAATAACTATGACAGCATTTTAAGCTCAAAGAATACAAAAAATAATTTGTCTGAATGCGTTGATATTTATTCAAAAGCTGAACGCTATCTTATCGAGAATTATTTTTATGTACCAATGTTCTACAATAGCCAGTATCTTATTTATGATAAAAAAATAAAAGGACCGCTTTACGATCCTTTTACACAACAGCTTGATTTCAGTAAATTAAAGAAATTTTAAATTTCTCACAATAGTAAAAATAATTAATCCAATGCACCAAATATAACACATTTTAAGGCAATACAGCTTTTTTATAATCTGTATTGCTTTTTTATTTATAATAGAAATGTTCAGGAGAAGAAAGAATAATACCCCATAAATGGATGCAAGAAACATAAAAGGATTATAATGAAATGCTTCGATAAAGTTCAGTTTAACTATGTTTATTACCATTCTTGTTCCACCACAGGCAGGACAATCTAAACCAGTCAATGCCTTTATATAGCAAGGTGGCAATTTAAAACTTATAGATATAAACAAGAATAACCCGGATGCTACAAGCATTATTAAATCAAGCATAATTATTTTTGTTGTTCTTTTCATAATTCTCCTTAAAAAAAATACACACTCGAGTGTGTATTTTTAATTTTCTAAAGTAAATCAGAGATATTAAAATAATTAATCAAAGATTTCAAATTTTTCACAAAACACGTGATTAATAGTATAGATAATCATTAAAGTTAGAGGAACCATCATTTGCATAAACAAAAATTATAAATGCCCAAAATAAAATACAAAGAGATAATGAAACAATACTTAAAATTATTCCTGCTGTTGCCTTGCCGTCTTTCTGAGCTTTGCTAGCTATAATACCAAAGATAAGAGACAGCACAGCCAATGGAATGCTAAAACGAAAATCACAGAAGATACAGATAGATATAATTCCTAAAACTAATGAAGCAATACAGAATCCGTTCTTAGGATGCTTTGCCGGAACGGGTGTCTGCTGATAATATGGATTATAATATTGCTGCTGATACTGAGACTGCTGGTATTGTGGCTGCTGATAAGGGGATTGTTGATATGGAGCCTGCTGTGGTGGCATCTGCTGATAAGGGTTCTGCTGTGGCGGTGTCTGCGCATATGGACTCTGCTGTGGCGGTGTCTGCGCATATGGACTCTGCTGTGGTGGAGTTTGTGCATATGGATTCTGTTGATTGTTATCCTGATAGTATGTATTCTGCTGCGACTGGTTTTGCTCATTGTTTTGGATATTGCCATTTAATTCATTTTCGTCGTAACTCATCTCAAAACCTCCGTATATTTATTACTAATAATATCATTATAGTATATGAAATGATTAGATTCAATATATGTAAAAAAATAAAAAAAAAGGACGCATACGCATCCCTTGTTTTCGAAATATAGTAACACTTCTAAACAGCTCTAGTTACCTTATTTGAACGCATACATCTTGTGCATACATAAACGTGCTTTGGAGTACCATCAACGATAGCTTTTACACGTCTTACATTTGGTTTCCAGGTTCTGTTTGAACGTCTGTGTGAGTGAGACACCTTTATTCCGAAAGTTACACCCTTCCCGCAAATATCACATTTTGCCATGAGGTTGCACCTCCTTTTCTCTTGTTCATAAAGTCAACATTAATATCTTAGCAGATAATATAAAAAAAATCAAGTGTTTTGAAAAAAATCTTGAAAAAAAGTTTTCATCACTGTATTTTAGCCAATTATAAGAGTAATATACTTGAATTTTACCAAAAAATATATTATACTGAATATGTATTTATAATGGGGTAAAATAGTATTTTATGTTAGTGAGGTTAATATGTTAAACGGTTTTAATCCAATAGGTTATATTCAGAATAACCTAAGTCCAATAAGTTTATTAATAAAAGCACTTGTATTATTTACGGCTTTACCAGTTCATGAATGTGCTCATGCTTGGGTTGCTTCAAAGCTCGGTGATAATACAGCAAGAAATCAGGGGAGAATCACTCTTAATCCTATGAAGCACCTTGACTTATTTGGCTCTATAGCAATGATTGTTGTTGGATTTGGTTGGGCGAAGCCTGTATCCATAAATCCAAGAAATTTTAAAAATAAAAAAGCTGGTATGGCTATATCTTCATTAGCTGGACCTGTTTCAAATGTTTTATTGGCATATATAGTATTAATAATAACAAAAGTTGTTTTTTATCTTGGCTTAATGAACAATTTCGATACAGGAGTTCTAAATGAAATCCTGTCATATATAATTATGTTGAATATTGGGTTAGGTATATTTAATTTATTGCCTATTCCACCACTTGATGGTTCCAGAATAGCAACATTATTTTTACCAACAAAAACATATTTTAAAATAATGCAGTATGAGCAGTATATTTTTATTGGTGTTATAATCTTGATGTTCTCTCGTATTCTTGATAGACCATTTATGTTTTTAATTGATGCGTTATATAGTGCCCTAAAGTTCCTGACAGGCTATGTAGACATTATTTTCAAAGCGGTGATGAAATAATGAGTACAGTTTCATATAAGCTTGATACTTTTGAAGGCCCACTTGACCTTTTATTATATCTTATATCAAAGCATAAGCTTGATATTGCTAATATTGAAATTTCATTGCTTCTTGTTCAGTATCTTGATTATATTGACGAAATTTCCGAGCAGGATATGGAGTATGCCGGTGAATTTCTTGAAATGGCAGCAAGACTCGTATATATAAAGACAGTATCACTCCTTCCTCAACATGAGGAAGCTACTGAGCTTAAAAAAGAACTTGAGGGAAGGCTAATTGAATATTCTCTCTGCAAAAAAGCTGCACAGCGTCTTTTTCTTTCTTATATTGGTGGGGGAATATTTGTCCGTAATCAGCTTGAAATTGAAATTGACAAAACCTATGCTGTTATACACGAGCCTGAAGATCTGCTTATTGCTTATAGTCTTGTTGTAACCAAAGAAAAGAACAACAAACCGGTTGAAGCATCTGTATTTACTTCGATTGT
>CALMXN010000060.1 GCA_937871145.1 uncultured Clostridia bacterium | reverse complement strand
TTTGCCTGTTTTTACTGCAAGTGCAACGGTTTTTTCAGAGTTTTGCTCCTGCATTGGTTCGTTCCTCCTTTTAAGAATTTTACCCTTTGCTAAGGGATTTTTATTGGATAGGGCATTGTGGTTTCCTCCTTATTGGGCAATTTCAGCAAGCTGAAATAAAAAAAGCAGTCAAGGGTTACTTGACTGCTATGTACTTATATTATTATATACTATTTATTATTTTGATTATATAATCTCTGCTCCTTTATCTATTAAAATACTTTTATATTTTTCTGCTTTTTTTACAAACATTGTTCCAACAGCGGATTCATTAATGATAACTTTAAGACTATTTTTCAATGCACCCAATGCAGTAAGAGCAACACATCCTCCGCCATCCAAACCGGTAAATTCAATTTCATCTATTTTCTTTTCAGCAAGAATTTTCATTAATTCAGGATTTGAAAAAGCGTCACCTTTATACTTAATTATTATATTGTCAGATACAACATTAACATCTTCTGCTATTTCAGCTTCAAAAGATCCATAAAATGCTTTTACTGGTGCAAGCTTGTTTAAAAAGTTATTCTTCATAACCTTACAAATATAAAAGACATTTTCATTTTCATATACAGCTATTCGTTCATTTACTGCCGTAATCAGCATATTCCTGTCATACTTAAAGAATTTAGCATGATTTTTTCCAACGCAAATATTCTGCATATCAACTACAAACAATGCTCTTCCCATAATCACCAGTCCTTTCTGCGAATTTTAAACATTATTGCTACCAGATATATTGTATAAATATAAGACAAAATTAAAACCACTAAATATTCAACTAAAACTGACATATCAAAAGTGTTTATATTCACGATAAAAAATAGCGTAATTAATATTTCTATTATAATCTGAAATAAAAACGAAAACGAAAATGCTTTAAAAAATCGACTATTTCTTTCTCTCAATGTTTGTACATCCGTGAATGATTCAGGTCGTTTTTCATCATACTCCATTCTCCACAAAAAAGCATTGGTAATTCTCCCACAAAGCTCCCATCCGAATTCTTCATAAACCTTTATATAATCAGAATTATAAGAAGTTTGCAAGTCAAGAACGTACCGATATTTCTTAGGGCCTTTTTTTTCAAAGCCCATTACAAGTGAGTTCCATTTATTTATTTCTTTTGGATGCCAGCCCTTTAACGCAAGATTTTCAAGCCATTCTTCATAATCAGATGGAATTGGATGAAAAAAACTTGACAAAAACTTTATCATAAAATCACCTCCAGATTTCTGTTAATTTCACTGATTCTTTTTGCTTCCTCAATAAGCAGCTGCTTACCGATATCAGAAATAATATAGTATTTTTTTCTGTCATTTTCAATTGTTTGCCTTATAAGTCCTCCCTTTTCTAGCTTGCCAAGAGTCTGATAAAGTGTACCTGCACCCAGTACTAAACGACCATTCGTAATCTCTTTTACATAAATCATTATTCCATAACCATGTCTCTCTATTGTCAGTGACATTAAAATATAAAGCATGGTCTCACTCATCGGAATAAAGCTTTGCTTAAGCTTTTCAATCTGCATTCTCACGCCACCTCATATCATGATATATCACGTTGTGATGTTGTTATTATATATCATAACGTGATATATGTCAATATGTTTTTGAAAAATTAAATAAATATTTCTACTTTGGCTAATAGAATGTCACGAAAAATTATCTACGGTAAAACTATCCGCCATACAAATCGTGATTAACCTCTGCCGAATAAAAGCTGTTCATTGTTGCCGGTGCATTGTAAATAACGGATTTCAGATAAGCCTTGATATTATGGACTTTTGTTGTATTACGCTTCATGCAAAATAAGATATACTCAATATGCTCAGAATTGATTTTCAGAAAACGGCTTTTAACAACCTCTTTCGGAATATCCTCCTTGCCAATGCAGATTGTTTCCTTTGAAGAACAGATACACTCAAGCATTATTTCCACAATTTCATCAATAAGCTCTTCATCCTCCTGCTGACAAAGAATATCATATTCAATATTTTCATGAAGAATGCTGCGATAAACTTCAATCGTATCCATCGCATCTTGATTGATAGATTGATATTTTATATCTTCAGTATTTATTTTTTCTTTAATATCTACTTCTTTAATTAATTGCATTGGATTTTCCGATATTGGTTTTGCCGTTGTCGGATTTTCCAATAACGGATTATCCGTCATCGGCTTTTCATAAATGTTATACTCGTTGCCAATCATTTTTCCTTTATCGTCACGCCCCTGATACCTAGTTATATATCCGGCATTTTCAAGCTCGACAACTGCTGTCCGTATTGCATCAATATTTTCACGGTTGATTACTGTAAGACCTTTAAGAGAATAGTCCCAATTTTCAGGGAGCGACAGCATCTGTGAAAGAAGCCCTTTTGCTTTTAATGATAATCGCTTGTCACGCAAATGAAAATTTGACATTACCGTGTAACCGTCATTCTTTATGACATGAAATACCGCCATTTTAAAAACTCAACTTTCCATAAATGTTTTATCAGAAAAGGGCTTGACATAGCACATGTTATATGCTTTAGCAATTTTCGCCTCTATTCTCAAAAGCTCATTTTGTATAATACATACGTCAACAAGAACATTCATGCGCTCATTG
>CALMXN010000059.1 GCA_937871145.1 uncultured Clostridia bacterium | reverse complement strand
AGAATGCCGATAGAATGTGATATTCCTTCTGGACTTGAAAAAGCGCTTGGTACTAAAATTATCAAAGCGTACAGGTCAAGAGATTTGTTGGTTACATTAAACGATGAAATGGCTGTTAAAGAGCTTGTTCCTGATTTTAATGCACTTGCACAATACAAGGACTATTTCGGAATAGTAGTTACCGCCAAAGGAGATAACTGTGACTTCGTTTCACGATATTTTGCTCCTGCAAGCGGAGTTTCAGAAGACCCAGTAACAGGCTCATCACATTCAAGCCTTATACCTTTCTGGAGTAAGTATCTTTTATGAAGGGGATAATATCATATACAGCTTTCAAAACGTGGCGGTCAGCTTCAATGCAAGAACCTTGGCGACCGTGTTGAAATCGGCGGAAATGCTGTGCTTTATTCAAAGGGAGAAATCCTTTTATAAAATCAAAAGAATATTTAAAAGGGGGTCATAAAAACGGATACATTTTTCCACTCAGTAACACTTGATAAATCATTGTGCAAGGGTTGTATAAACTGTATTAAAAGATGCCCTACACAGGCAATAAGGGTACGAAACGGCAAGGCCCAGATTATAAAAGAATTCTGTATTGACTGTGGAGAATGCATTCGAGTATGCCCACACCATGCAAAGAAATCTACATACGATTCTTTAGATATATTGGAAAAGTACAGGTATACTGTTGCTCTGCCTGCTCCTTCTTTTTATGGACAGTTCAATAATCTTGATGACATAAACATTATCCTCAGAGCATTGATACTTATGGGCTTTGATGATGTCTATGAGGTAAGCAGTGCTGCTGAAATGGTAAGCGAAATGACAAGAGAGTACATTGAGCAGAACAAGGACAAGACTCCTTTTATAAGTTCAGCCTGTCCGTCTGTTGTACGTCTTATAAGAGTAAGATTTCCTAATCTTATTGAGCATCTTATTCCTATCAATGCACCAATTGAGCTTGCCGCAAAGCTTGCAAAAGAAAAGGCAATGAATGATACCGGATTTCCTTCCGAAGATATCGGAATTATATTTATTTCACCTTGTCCGGCAAAGGTAACTGCTGTTTATGCACCTATTGCCAATGAAAAATCCGAGGTTAACGGAGTTGTCGCAATAAAAGATGTCTACACAAAGATACTTCCTTTTATGAAGCAGACGCAGGATGACACTGAGGAGCTTTCAACCTCCGGCAAAATCGGTATAGGCTGGGGTGGCACTGGTGGTGAAGCCGGCGGACTTCTTATTGATAATTATCTTGCCGCTGACGGAATTGAAAATGTTATAAATGTTCTTGAAGATCTTGAAGATTCAAAATTCTCTGATCTTGATTTTATTGAACTTAATGCCTGCAACGGTGGTTGCGTTGGCGGGGTTCTCCAGGTCGAAAACCCTTATGTTGCAAAAGCAAAGTTAAAACGACTCAGAAAATATCTTCCTGTCGCAATGAATCATCTTAACGGAGGAACCGTCAAGGGTGCATACTGGGGTAAAAAAATTGAATACCAGCCTGTTTTCAAGCTTGGTTCGGATGTTGTTGAAAGCCTTGCCCTTATGACAAAGGTTGATGAAATCAACTCAAGACTTCCCGGACTTGACTGTGGCTCCTGTGGTGCGCCAACCTGCAAGGCACTTGCGGAAGATGTTGTTCGTGGCGTTGCACAGGAAAAGGACTGCATACATCTCCTCCGTGAATATATTCACAGAATATCAAACGATCTTAATAATATTTAAAAGGAGTAATATTAATGACAGTAAAAGATCTGAACTCCCTTAACAAATATACTGTTATCAATGCAGGTGATGAAGATAAGGAAATTTCGAAGGTATATTGCTGTGACCTTTTAAGCTTTGTAATGGGGAAAGCACCAGCAGGCTGTGCGTGGATTACAGTAATGGGTAATGTCAACACTATTGCCGTTGCAACGCTTGCCGATATAAGCTGTATCATTCTTGCCGACTCAGTACAGCTTGATGATAATGCAACGGAAAAGGCAAAACAGAATAATGTTACTGTTTTAAGGTCTGATGAGCCTATCTTTGAAACAGCATCAGCTGTAAATACAGCTTTAAATAATGCTTAATCTTTCATATGACCTGCATATGCATTCCTGTCTTTCTCCTTGTGGTGATAATGATATGACACCTGCCAATATGGTTGGCATGGCATACATTAAAGGACTTGATGTAATTGCAGTAACCGACCATAATTCCTGTAAAAACTGCGGTGCAGCATTAGAGGCTGCAAAGGAATATGGAATAACAGTAATATGTGGTATGGAGCTTACAACTGTCGAAGAAGTTCACGTTGTGTGCTTATTTCCTTGTCTTGAAAAGGCAATGGGTTTTGACGAATATGTATACTCAAAGCTTATTAAAATAAAAAACGACCCTGCAATTTTCGGTGAGCAGAGAATATACGATAAGGATGACAATATCATTGGATATGTTCCCGACCTTTTAATTAATGCCACATCAATTTCATTTGACGAGGTCTTTAAGATCGTGCGGGAATACGGCGGATTTGCCTTCCCTGCACATATTGACAAGAATGCAAATTCACTTATTTCAAACCTTGGATATATTCCACCTGATTCGGATTTTGAATGTGCTGAGATTAAAAATATGGATAAACTTTCTGAACTTTCAGGCATTCACAGCTATATAAGCACTTGTAAGATAGTCACGAATTCAGATGCACATTATCTTCAGGACATTAACGAGCCTGTGAATTTTCTTCACTGTGAGTCAAAGAGCCCAGAGGATATTCTCAAAGCCCTAAAAAGAAAACGAATATAAAAAGCCATCATTTTT
>CALMXN010000058.1 GCA_937871145.1 uncultured Clostridia bacterium | reverse complement strand
GTTCGCATTGTGTATCAATTTATCGGCGGCAGCTTTACCTCTTGAGCCGTATTTTTCATTTGCCTCAATGATAAATTCTTCTTCGTCCGTTGCAAGAGAAGTTTCTTCCACACCCAACGCTTCAGCAATCTTTGCAAGAATATCTTTCTTTGGATAACGTGAGCCGTTTTCATAATTCTGAATGGCACGGGTAGTAACTCCCACAATGTTAGCCAGCTCTCCTTGCGTATATCCTTTCATTCTTCTGAGCTTTGTAATTTTTTCTTTGAGTTCCATAGAAATTCTCCTCTTCTTTAGATGTTCGTTTGTTACGAACATTTTGTTCAGAACCTCTTGACAGTAACGATTGTTCCGAGTATAATATTAATTGTTCCTACTGTTCGTATTTAGTATAACGCTTTGTGCGGTTTTTGTCAAGAGGTTATTGAAAAAAGTATCAGTCATTTTGTTTTATTGGGAGGGAAATCTATGGACGTAACGCAAAAGTCACATTCAAAATCAGTTAAAGCTCTGCTTCGCCTTTATCGAAAAGTGCTGCACAACGTGAACAACGAAATTGTATATCTCGACGAGCTTACATACACAACAAGCCGTAAGCATTTATCGGATTTAGTTAATTCGCTTGTCGAGTTCGAAACGAACATTGACAGCCGAAAATTCAATGACAAACTGGATAGCTGTCACAAGAGCCTATCGCTACTTCAGATACTGGACAAGACTGTCGTTATGGTTCGTGACTATCCTGATAACGGTCAGGTCTATTATGATATTCTGACAAGATACTACTATGATAACTTCAAGTATACGCACGATGAAATAATCGAAATTCTTGAAATGTCACGCTCTAATTATTTCAGGTGCTTTGATAAAGCGATTGAGTGTTTTTATATGCACTTCATTCCTGTAATGAAGTCGAACGAGTTTACATTTAAAGAAGAATATTTTGCATAATTCATTGAAAAAGCAGCTCTAAAAGGACGTTTTCTTGAAAGAGTTGCTCATACCCTGCGGGGTAAGGCTGAGATACTAGCAAGCATAGCCTTTGTCTAGACACTCGGTGTTTTTCAAGAAAAACTCACTCGCAGACAAAGGCACGATTTTTTCAAAATCGGCTTGTTGGGATATTCCCAAACCCTTTTAATGGCGGCAATACTGCCTTGAACGATTGCAAACAATATTCTCTTTTGACCGCAACAGTCAAAACATTTGCAAGGAGGAACGAAAATGAGTGGACAACGAACAAGAAATGTGATGCTCACATTCTATGTTACTGAAAACGAAAAGGAAGTAATCAAACAACGAATGGCTCTTATTGGACTAAAAAATATGTCAACGTATCTGCGGAAAATTTCTATGGACGGTTACTTGATTAAGCCTGACTACTCTTTTTTCAATAGCATAAGTCAGAACATTGAGGGCGTGAGTCGAAATATTAATCAGATAGCCAAGAGAGCAAATGCAACCGAATCGTTATATGCTGATGATGTGAAAGAAATAAAAGATAAACAGGAGGAAATATGGCAGTTACTGAAATCCATCCTATCACAACTTCCTTGAATAAAGCTCTTGATTACATCGAAAATCCAGACAAAACTGAGGAGAAAATGTTGTGTACGGGATATGCCTGCATTCCACATACGGCTTGTATTGAGTTTGATAAAGTCAGACAGTATAACGACAAAAAAGACGGCTACCTTGCGTTTCATTTGATACAGTCCTTTGCACCGGGCGAAACCGACAAAGATACTGCTCATCAAATCGGAATTGAGCTTGCTGATAAATTGTTTAAAGGTCGTTTTCAATATGTCGTTGCAACGCATATAGATAAGGGACATCTGCATAATCACATAATGATAAACTCTGTCAGTTTTAAGGATTTCAAAAAATATCACTCAACACCAAACAGCTATTATTATATCCGTCGGATGAGCGATACGCTCTGCAAAGAACACGGTTTATCCGTTATCACTCCGACAAAAAATAAAGGCAAGGAATACAACGAATATGTTGCTGATAAGCAAGGTGCAAGTTGGAAAACGCAGCTCAGAAAAAACATTGACCGCTGTATCATTAAAGCTCAGGATTGGGACGAATTCCTTGCACTAATGGCGAAGCTGAAATATGAAATCAAGCAGGGTAAACATATTTCATTCAGAGCTGACGGTCAAGAACGTTTTTCTCGTGCAAAGACTCTTGGTGAAAACTACACAGAGGAAAGAATTAAGGAACGTATCAAGGGTATTTCTCGCCGGATTGATGTTACCGCTGAAAAAGAAAAGCCTATCAGCCTTCTCATTGATATTGAGAACAGCATCAAGGCAAAACAGTCACACGGCTATGAACAATGGGCAATGATAAACAATCTGAAAATGGCGGCAAAGACTATGAATTATCTTTCCGACCACAACATTCAGAGCTATGACGAACTGACAGAAAAGATGACGGCAGCGAAACAAAACTATGATACTTCCCGTTCTCAGCTCAAGCCGATTGAAAGCCGTATCAAAGAAATTGACTGTATCAT
>CALMXN010000057.1 GCA_937871145.1 uncultured Clostridia bacterium | reverse complement strand
AAAAATCGCCCTCCCGACCACCACATTTCTGTGGCAGCCGAGAGGGCGTATTCATTTACATTTCCGTGACTTGAACAAAGGGCAATAACATATTACTGAGTGAAAGCTCTGCTTGCAGTCATTTGCGCATTCACGGCATGTTTTACAATAGCACATACGATTTTTATCGTTGAGAAAGAACTCCCATTCTTCCTTTTTCTTTTTGCTCAATCTGGGCATTTTCTTAAACATCACCTTTACTTTAAAATGGACAAATCCGGGGCGAAAATCTCGATTTTATGGCTGTCAGAACAGGCAAAATAGAACGGCTATGAAGTTACCCATATAACCGTTATTAAGTGATAGCTGCATTCATTTAATCCTAAATCTCGTTCTCCTTTGTCGGAGTAAGTGGCTTCTGCTTTTTCTCGCTCTCCTGCCTTTCCCTGATAGCATTAAGCTTATCGTGAATTGACGGCTTCTTGTCGGTGGAAATATCAGGCTTTTTATCCGCAACCGCAAGCTCTGAATTCTCAGCTTCTGTTCCGTCAATATCAAGCGCTGAATTAAGCTCTGCCAAACGTGTAAGCTTTTCGTTTAGCTCATCCTCGTGCGGAAACGGCTTTCCAAGCTCTGATTTTGCACTCTCTAGCTGAGCGTTCAGCGTTTCAAGCTGTGATGTGCTGTTTTCAAGGAGCTTTTCAATGGAATCCAAAGCGTTATCAATACGCATTATATTTCCCGTTTCGGACGTTCCGAGCGTTACGGAATAGGTCATATCACGTTGTAGGTCAAGGTGAAACTCGCTTGCAAAGCTGTCATACGAAAGCGACATATCAAATCCCTTGTAAGAGCCGATGTCAATCGTCGATTTCTGCTTTATTTCCTTGCAGGCAAGTAAAATAGCAGCTCCCGCCGCTTCCTTTTCGGTATACGTCTTATCCATTACTATCATCGGGGAAATGCCCTCGGAAACGACAGTCTGTGCCTTAAAATGAGCAAGGTCGCTTTTGTATCCCTCAATACGCTGTTCGGTCTTTGCAATGCGTTCGGGGAAGATTTTACGAACGTTATCTTCAAGGTGGTACTGCTGATTGATGTGATTGGCTTTAATAACCTTCAGCTTTGAAACCGAAATATCCAAGTCCATTTTCTCCTTGATTAGCGGATTTCCCGCACAGAGAGCTTTGACTTCGGCATAGCTGAGTGTTGCTTCATCAACGTCCTCACAGGAACGCACAGGCGATTTTGAGGACATAATCTGTGAAATGAAACGCTGCTTGTTCTCAATCGTCTGATAAAGGTATGCGTCAAAGGTTGCTTCCGTAACGTATCGGAAGATGTCAACACCGCCTAAATCCTTGTTTTCATTGCCCTGACGGATAATTCTACCGTGTCGCTGCTCCAAATCAGCGGGACGCCAAGGGCAATCAAGGTCGTGAAGAGCTTTCAGCTTATCCTGTACATTCGTTCCGGCTCCCATCTTTGCGGTTGAGCCAATCAATACACGCACCTGACCTTTTCGTACCTTTGTAAACAGGTCTTTTTTCTTCTGCTCGGTATCGGCTTCGTGAATAAAGGCGATTTCCTCTTTCGGAACACCCTTTGCGACAAGCTTTCCTCTCAGGTCATCGTAAAGATTGAATGAGCCGTCGCTTTTCGGAGTGGAAAAGTCACAGAACACAAGCTGTGCCGACTTCCTTTCGGCAGTTTCTTCCCATATCTTGTGGACATTTTCAAGACATATATTGACTTTAGTACCTGCTTCATCGGGGAGCAACGGGTTCATCATTCTCTGGTCAAGTCCTATTTTACGTCCGTCCGACGTTACCTTGAGCATATTATCTTCTTCGGGAGCTACAAGCTTTTCGTGAATGAGCTTTGCTCTTTCCGAAAGCTCTGACACCATTTCCTTCTGCATTTCCGTAGGCTGTACCACAACATTGTGATAATGAGCTTCGGGAACAGGCAAATTAAGCATATCCGATGTCTTTATATCCGCAACATCACGGAAAATGTTCATTAGTTCGGGAAGATTGAAGAATTTTGCAAATCTTGTCTTTGCTCTGTATCCTGTGCCCTCAGGTGCTAATTCAATAGCCGTAACCGTTTCTCCGAAGTTTGCCGCCCAAGCGTCAAAATTTGAAAGCCCCATCTGCTTGAGCTTATCAGACTGCAAGTAACGCTGCATTGTATAAAGCTCGGTCATTGAGTTTGAAACTGGAGTTCCTGTGGCGAATACTA
>CALMXN010000056.1 GCA_937871145.1 uncultured Clostridia bacterium | reverse complement strand
ATCTTGCATATAAGGCAATGCAGGCAAAAGAAAAGCTTATGAAGGAAAATCAGAAGGAACCAACAGTAGAACAGATTGCAAAAGAAATTGATGCAAACAGATCTGATGTAGTGCTTGCTCTTGAATCTATCAGTGATCCAATATCATTATATGAACCTGTTTATTCAGATTCTGGTGATACACTTTACGTTCTTGATCAGGTTGGAGATAAATCAGACGATGAAAGCTGGCTAGATGAGATATCATTGAAAGAAGCGATTAATCTTCTTTTGCCGAGAGAAAAAAAGATACTGTTTCTTCGCTTTTTTAAAGGAAAAACACAGGTTGAGGTCGCAAACAGTATTGGAATATCACAGGCACAGGTTTCAAGATTAGAAAAATGCGCTTTGGATCGAATTAAGCGTCAGATATAAAAGCTAAGGTCTTTACTTTTGTAAAGACCTTAATTTTTTTGGACAAACTATAATATTTGCATATAAGAATGAATATTAATTACCAATAATTAATTATATAAAATTATATGCTTTGTGTTGTATTTTGTTGTAAAAAGTGATAAAATAAACGAAAGCATTGAATGCGAAAAGAGAGGTACATATGAAAAAAATCACAGGATTGTTGATATTGATATTTGTTCTTTCAATGTTTTCAGCTTGCTCGAAGATAGAGAAGTCAAATGTTAATCACAGTATTGGAGATCCATTGGAAACCAGCAACACTATTCAGTCTGAATCTCCACCCCCTGATCCGACTGTTACAACATCGGATACATCATCGAGTTCAAAAACGACAACACATTCAAATACATCAAATTCGACTACAAAAAAGCCAACTACAACAAAAAAATCAACCACCACAGCAAAACCAAGTACAACAACTGTTACCACTCCTCCTGTTAGTTCTTCAAGGTATAATCCAATTAATTACAGCGTTCAGAAGGGTGTCTGGATAACTTACAGTGAAAAAAAAATCGTATCGTCCGGAAAAACTGAAGCTCAATACAGAAGTGAAATCAATACAGAATATTCAAAAATAAAGGCAACAGGCTGTAATACAGTTTATGTACATGTGCGTTCGCACGCCGATGCATATTACGATTCAAGCTATTTTGCAAAGAGCTATAAATCGTCATCGTCTTTCGACCAGCTAGAGGTAATGGTTGAGGTAGCACACAAGTATGGACTTTCCATTCATGCATGGATTAATCCTATGAGAGGGCCATCAGCTTCAGCAATGGAGAGTATGGCAGATACTGCTGTTATGAAAAAGTGGTATAAAGACCCATCAAAAAATGGTAAATACATAGTGAACTATGGTGGGAATTATTACTTTAATCCAGCTTATCCTGAAGTAAGGCAGCTTATCTGTAATGGCGTGGCAGAAATTGTGAGCAGATATAATGTTGATGGAATACATATTATAGATGATTATTTCTATCCAACAACAGCAACAAGCTTTGATGCTTCTGCTTATAGTCAATACGGCGGTGGAGAGAGCCTTTATGACTGGCGTCGTTCAAATACAGATGCAATGGTTTCAAGTATGTACAGAACGATAAAGAACATTAATTCAAAAATACCTTTCGGAATTAGTCCTCAAGGTAATAATTCAAATAATTATAATTTTCTTTATGCTAATGTATCAAAGTGGTGTTCAACGAGTGGTTATCTTGATTATGTTGTACCGCAGATATATTGGAGCTTTAACCATCCAACAGCAGGATTTAAATCTAAATGCGCTGAGTGGAGAGGTATTGTTAAAAACAGCAATATAAAATTAGTCATAGGGCTTGCAACATATAAAGTTGGAACAAGCGAATATGATTTTCTTACTGATCCTTACATAATGAGTAAAGAGATAAATTATGCAAAAACAATATCAGGCTATGGTGGAGTTGCATTCTTCAGATATGATAATTTATTTAGTGATAAAGTTGATCAGGATATGAATAATATTAAACAAGCTTTAAAATAACAGAAGTTAAAAGGAGTAAAAATGAGAAAATCGTTAAGGTTTTTAGGAATTATAATTTCATTAATGATGCTGGTTTCTTATATTCCACAGCTTCAGATATTAGCTGGGAATATATCAACTCACGCTACAAATAAAGATAGCTCATCGCAAACAGAAAATGATGATTCTTCAAAAGACGGTGATACTGATTCATCTGATAAAACGAATGACAAAGATAAGGATGAAGAAGCATTCGTTCCTAATTTCTCTTTTCCGGATCAGATGCGTGGAGTAAGAGTAACACCGGGTAAGGATTTCTTTAAAAATGCAGCACAATCTTCTGACATAACTCAGAAGGAAGTCAATGCAATTATATCTACAATGACAGAAGTAGGAATGAATTCTATCATTATTGATACAGATTATAACAAAAAAGCATATTATACAGCCAACCCTGACTCAAGTCATGAAGAACAGTCTGTCAAAATGCTAATAGATGCTGCAAAAAAGAACAATTTTTATGCTTATGTGAACTTTGACATCAATTTTGTTTTGAATGAGTATTCAGCATTGGAATTACAGGATAAGATTGATTATCTAACACATATAGCACATAAATTCTCAAGGGATTATCTTGCTGACGGTATTATCCTTGAGGGATACTATGGTTCAAAGAGTGTCAGCAACTTTGATTACTATATGAACAATGGTTCAGGAATAGGCTTTGAGAACTGGCTGCTTGAAAATGGTGCATATGTTTTCAGTCTGGTGAGCAAGTCAATACATAAAACTGATAATACAATTCCTGTAGGTATCAATATATCAAATATGTGGGCCAATTCTTCTTCAAATAAAGACGGAAGTGCTACAAAAGACGCTTTTCAGGCTTTTACAGACGGGTATGCCGATACAGTTAGTTATCTGAATAAAAAGTATGCAGATTTTATTTACCTTGATACAAAAGGCTCTGTGGCTTTCTGTGGCTTTCTGTGGCTTTCTGTTGTAAACTGGTGGTCACAGAAAGCCACAGTCTGCAGTATTCCTATGTATGTTGCTCATAGCAATGACAAGCTTGGTACTACTTCAACAGGTTGGTCGCTTGACGATCAGATTATCAAGCAATTAATGTCAATTGAAAAGGTATCAAAATATTCAGGAAGTGCAATGAGTTCTTATAGCGCCTTGGTTGTAAAAAAATCTTCTACTAATGCACTAAAGAAATTCTATGCAAAAACACTTGATAAGAATGCACTGTCAAATGAGCTGAAAATGAACTCACCAAGGCAGACAACATTTACTACATATGAACCACAGGTTATTTTCCAGGGCACATTTGATAAAAACTTTGATGTTACCTTTAATGGAAGCCCTGTAAAACTTAACGAAGCGGGATATTTCTATATACCAAAGGATTTAAATGTCGGCATTAATATTTTCAGGATTGAAAACAAAGGTAAGGTTGTTACATATAAGATAACAAGAAGAATAAAAGTCTTTCAGTCAATAAATCCAAATGGCAGTATGAGAGTTGACGGAAAGATGACTATTGATGTTTCTGCAGTAGCATATAATGGCTCAACAGTAACAGCTAAATTCAATGGCAAGACTATTACTCTTAATCAAACGGACGGCTTATGGGAGGGG
>CALMXN010000055.1 GCA_937871145.1 uncultured Clostridia bacterium | reverse complement strand
CCTTAAAGAGCAGAAGGTCATTTTTTCTTATATTTTCCTTTAAATAGCCGACAATTTCAGATTTATCTGAAAAGTATTTACTATTGATAATACCAAGTTCTTTTGCTTTTTCAGCAATATACTTTGAATCATTACCATAACAGACAAGAATATCTGTCTTTGAATCTGCTACATATGTTCCTACTTCTTCGTGAAGCTGCTGTGACAGTGAGCCAAGCTCCAGCATATCGCCAAGCACTGCTATTCTTCTTCCGCCTGGCATTGGTGTAAGCTGAGAAAGAATTGCAAGTGAAGCTTTTATTGAATCAGGTGCTGCATTGTAGCAATCTATAATTAATGTTTGTTCACCTTTTTTTACAATGCTTTGTCTTAAACCTGATGGTATAAATTCATCAAGAGAATCAATAATCTGTTCAGGTTCAATTTCTGCCATTATTCCGACAGAAAAGGCTGCCAATGAATCGAGGACATTGTGTATGCCAACACAATTAAGCTTTGCACTGATTTTCTTACCCCAATAATTTATAACAAAGGTTGTTACGCCATCATTGGTTTCAATTTCAGTTGCTCTAACGTCAACATTCGGATTTTCAATACCATAATAAACTATATCACGGTTAAGCTCATCCTTGAGTTTTGACAGCATGTCATCATCGCCGTTAAGAATAAGTGGAGCATCATGAGATGTTCCGTCGAGAATTTCAAGCTTAGCTTTTAAAATTCCTTCTCTTGAACCGAGGTTCTCTATATGAGAATAGCCTATATTTGTTATTACCGCAATAGTAGGGCGTGAAATCTGCGACAATAATGAAATCTCACCAAAGTCGGACATACCCATTTCAATAACCGCAGCTTCGTGATCTGAAGAAAGCTTAAGCAAAGTATGAGGAAGTCCAATTTCATTATTGAAGTTACCCTCTGTCTTGAGTGTCAAATATTTTCCAGACAGCACAAGAGCAGTCATTTCCTTTGTTGTTGTCTTACCTACACTTCCTGTAATACCAACCAATACAGGGCTGAATCTGCTTCTGTAATATCCAGCAATATCAGCAAGTGCCTTTTTTGTATTATCAACAATAATACATCTTGCACCTTCAACTGGTCTTTCTGTAATTACTGCTGTTGCGCCAAGCTCCATAGCCTGTTTTGCAAAATCATGTCCATCAAATTTATCACCACGAAGGGCGATGAATACACAGCCCTTCGTAATTTTTCTTGTATCTGTTGAAACAGAAGATATAATTTCTGTACTTGGATAACCATAGCTTCCCTCGACAGCCTTTATTATCTCATATAAAGTTAAATCTTCCATAAAATCCTCATTTCTTTATTTACAACTGCCCATTTTTCAGAAGTTCAAGTCCTTCTGCCACAGCCTCCCGCTCATCAAAATGAATTTTTGTTTCATTCGCAAGAACCTGATAATCCTCGTGACCTTTTCCTGCAAGTAATATTATATCACCTTTCTGTGCAATTTTCAAAGCGTGGTATATAGCCAGTCGTCTGTCTGCTTCTGTATAGTATGGCGTATCAGTGTTTTCAAAGCCTGTTACAACTTCTTTTATTATCTCATCAGGGTCTTCATTTCTTGGATTATCAGATGTGACAATAACATAATCACTGCTTTTTGCGGCAATTGAGGCCATAATAGGGCGCTTCTTTCTGTCCCTGTTCCCACCGCATCCAAAAAGACATATAAGCCTTTCTTTTGTTACTGCTCTGATATTTGTAAGTATTTTTTCAAGTGCATCAGGTGTATGTGCATAATCACAGATTATCTTGAAGTCTGTGTTGGTTTCAAGAACTTCTGCTCTACCCTTTACGCCTTTATATGCAGAAATCACTTCAATAACCTTGTTCACATCAAAGTCAAGCTTATCACAGCAGGCTATTACAGCTGCCATATTTGAAACATTGAAATAACCAGGCATTATCAGGCTCACGTGGAATGTTCTGATACCGTCGGAAAACCAGAATGTACTGCCGTCTGCTGAAAGCTTTACACAATCTGTATAATAATCGCCCTTATTTTCAATAGTATATGAATATTTTGGGCAATTAATCTCTACAAAATATCTTCTTCCTGCTTCGTCATCAGCATTGATGATTGCAAAGTTGCAGGATTTGAATATCAGCTTTTTTGCCTGATAATAATTCTCCATCGTGCCGTGAACATCAAGATGATCCTGTGTTAAATTAGTGAATATAGTAGCTGCATAATTTATTGGATCTGTTCTGTGCTGTTCAAGTGCCTGAGAGGAAACTTCCATAGAAACATACTCGCACCCCTCATCAACCATCTGCCTTAGCAATTTAAAAAGGTCATATGATTCAGGAGTCGTTCTCTCTGTCTGCATAACCTTATCACCGATACCATTATGGCTTGTGCCGCTAAGGCCTGTCTTCTTACCGCAGGCTGTAATAACCTTCTGAAGAACTGTAGTTATTGTTGTTTTTCCGTTTGTTCCGGTAACGCCAATGATTTTCAGCTTCTTTTCAGGATGATCAAACCAGTTTGCACAGATATATGCATAAGCTATTCTTGTGTTTGGAACAATCACCTGATTTTCAAGTCCTAAATCTCTTTCACATACTATTACTTTAGCACCATTTTCAATCATCTGCTGTGCGAAATCATGTCCGTCAAAGTTATTTCCTTTTATACAGACGAACAATGAACCCTCACTGACATTATGAGAATCTGATGTTATAGAACTGATTTCTATGTCCGGTAAATTTGTAAGTACAATTCCATGTAGTAATGTATGAAGCTTCATTCAGAAAGCCTCCTTCTGTTAATCAGCCTGTTTCGTTGTTGGTAACAAATTTTACTTCTACTACAGAGCCCTTCGGCAACTTCTGCCCTTTACCTGTCTGAGATACAGCAAATGCACCCGGGCTGTTTGCCGCACCACCTGTTGCCATAAAGTTCAGTCCTGCATTTGTTATTGCTTTATTTGCATCCTGAAGACTCATATTTGTAACATCAGGTACATTTGCAAGCTGTTCATTGAGATTTTCCTCTGTGAACAGATATATTTTTCCGTTCTTAGGCATTTTCGCACCTGCTGCCGGAATCTGCTTAACAATCTTTGTGCCACTGCCTACTACCTGTGGATTAACATACAGTGATTTTAAAGTTTCAACAGCCTTTGCTGTGTCTTTTCCAATAACACTAGGTACTACTACATTAAGTTTACTGTATTCTTCCTGTGTATATTCCTTAAAGTAACCAAGATAAGGGAGAGCTTCTTCAAATACTGTTGATACAACTGGCGCTGCAACCAAGCTTCCGAAATATTTTCCTCCCTTTGGCTCATCAACCATAACAAGCATAATAATTTCAGGATCGTTTGCAGGTGCAAAACCAACATATGAAGAAACATAAATATTTTTTCCTTCGACAGGTCCATACTCATCAATTTTCTGTGATGTTCCTGATTTACCGCCAATACGATAACCCTGAATGTATGCGTTGCTTCCACCGTTTGTTATAACAACAGATTCAAGGGTTTCCCTCATTGTCTTTGAAGTTTCTTCTGATATAACCTGTCTTTTGATAACAGGCTCATATTGCTTTATAACATTGTTGTTTGAGTCAACAACACGATTTACTACGTAAGGAGTAACAAGCTTTCCACCATTTACAACGGCAGCATATGCTGTAATCATTTCCAAAGGTGTTATTTTCAATGACTGACCGAATGAGCTTACTGCGAGGTCAAGGGTTGTCATTACATTTTCGCCACGTACGATACTGGTAGCTTCTCCTGGAAGGTCGATTCCTGAAGGCTCTGTTATGCCATATGACTTAAGGTACTGACTGAACTTGTGCACGCCAAGACGCTGACCGATATCCATAAAAGCTGGGTTGCAGGAGTTGGTCATTGCCTTAACAAAATTCTGTGTTCCGTGTCCCTCTGGCTTCCAACAGCTTATATGCTTTCCGCCAATTGTGACACCACCAGAGCAATGGAACTTTGTGTTTAGATCAATGACTTTTTCTTCAAGAGCTGCTGAGCCTGTTACTACCTTGAAAACTGAACCAGGGTTATAAAGCTCTGTAATAGCTTTATTTTTCCATTGTTTATCCCATGCAGCACTTGTCTGCTTTGTAAGTTCATCACCAGACAGCTTGCTTAAAGCTGCTTTTACTGTCGGGTCTGTTATTTCTCTTGGATTATTCAGATCAAAGTCAGGTTCTGTTGCCATTGCAAGAATCTGTCCTGTCTTACAATTCATTACGATTGCACAGCCACGGTTTCTTGCCATATTTGAAGTTACTGCTTTTTTAAGTTCCTTTTCTACATAATGCTGTAAAACAAGATCAATGTTAAGAACGAGTGAGTTTCCGTCCTGTGCATCAAAGCTCTGCTCATAACGATATGGCATCTGATGACCCATAGCGTCCTTTGCTGATACTATTCTTCCATCTATTCCTGTTAAAAATTCATCATATTGCTTTTCTATGCCATATATACCATTTCCGTCATAATTTGTAAAACCTATTACACTGGCGGCAAGATCGTTCTGTGGGTAATATCTTAGAGTATCAGGATCGCATCCGATACTTGCGATTTTTTCTTTTTTAATGAATTCCCTGATTTTATCTGCTGTGCTTTTTTCAACTTTTCTCTTTACGACCTCATACCCACTGTTCTTTGAAAGATACTTTTCTATCTTTTCTTTATCTACTTCAAGAGTTTCTGAAAGGGTACTAAGAATTAAATCGTGCTTCTTTGTATCATATTTTTTATATGTAACAGGGTCAATAAAGACATTATATACAGTAGCACTCTGTGCAATGATCTGTCCGTTAGTGTCCTTTATGGTTCCACGGTTTGCATGAATTGTTCTGCTTGCAAACTGCTGATTATTCGCAAGATTCTGATATTTGTTGTTATCTTTTATTGAAATCACTATAAGATTTGATATAATTGTTACAGTAAACAAAACAATCACTAAACCTATAACGCCAAATAATCTTCTTCGCATACTGGCTGTTGATTTTTCCGACATAAGTAATCTCCTTATCAGCTTTTTATACAAAGAAAGCTAAGTCTAATTGCCCACTATTTTAAGATGTGAAATATGTGGGAATAGCTTAACTCTCTCAACAATATATTTTATTCATTATGCTCCAATATATTCCAAAGCGCCTTTAAACCAGTTTTTTATTGAAACAAAAGCGTTGTCATCTTCCTGTACAACCTCGATTTTGTTTTCCTTCTGAACCTGGACGTAATCCTTCTGATTATTGTCAAGCTTCTTTAAACCCAATGTATTAACGGCATAATCTTCAATAGATTGTATGGAAGTTTTGGATTCCAGCTCAGTTTCCATTGAAGCATTTGCAGTGTTGATATTATCAAGCTGTTTGTTCATATCTGAAGCCTCACCATACATCTGGCTTATCTGAACCTTTCCGTAAAGAATCGCACAAAGAAGGCAAAGAGCAGCAACGGCAGTAACAAATGATTTGGTAGCTGAAACCGTGTGGATATCTGCAGTATTCTTTTTAACCTGAATTTTCTTTTCAGGTTGCTTCTGTGGCAGATTTTCATAAATCGAATAATCATACGCAAGATTATTTACTTTTGCCATTTTTGTCACTCCCCTATTCTTTCTATAACCCTTAATTTTGCACTTCTGCTTCTGTTGTTATTTTCAAGTTCTTCCTGTGTAGCTTCTATTGGCTTTTTATTTATTAATTGTCCCTGTGGCTTCTTCCCGCATATACACTGTGGGAAATCCGGCGGACAAATACATCCCTTACACCATCCTGCAAACCTTTGCTTTACTATTCTGTCTTCAAGTGAATGGAAGGTTATAACTGCAAGTCTTCCACCTGGCTTTAATACTGAAAAAGCTTTATCAAGCCCAGTTGACAGATGCTCAAATTCATTGTTGACTGCAATTCTTATTGCCTGAAAAGTTTTTTTGCAAGGATTTTTTTCTCTTCTTACTTTTGCCGGAACACTTTCTTTAATTATTTCTGCAAGCTCAAGCGTTGTTTTTATTGGTGCATTTTCCCTTTGCTTTACAATCCTTGAAGCAATGCTTCTTGAGAATTTCTCTTCACCAAACTCAAAAATAATTTGTGAAAGTTGTTCATAAGAATAGTTATTTATTATATCGTAGGCTGATGTGCCTTCCTGACTCATTCTCATATCAAGCGGTGCATCAACGTGATACGAGAAACCTCGTTCCCCTGTATCAAGCTGATAGGAGGATACACCTAAATCAAGAAGAACGCCATCAACCTTATCAATATCAAGATTTTTCAAGACCTCATCAATTTCCGAGTAATTGCTTTTTACTACTGTTGCGTTAAATTCCTGCAGCCTTCCTTTAGCTACTTCTACTGCTGTAGGGTCGCGGTCAATAGCGATGAGTCTTCCACCATCAAGATGCTTGGCAATTTCTCTTGAATGGCCAGCTCCGCCAGCTGTTGCGTCAACATATATTCCGTCGGGATTTATATTTAAGCCTTCAATACTCTCATTTAATAAAACAGATATATGTTTAAATTCCACTTTTGAATTCCCTTTCGCTTAAAAATCTATACCTTCCATTGCTTCTTCAAGCTTGTTGGAAGTGAAGTCCTCATTGAACTTATCCCATTTAGCCTTGTCCCAGATTTCTGCTCTGGTTGAAGCGCCTATTACTATAATATCCTTTTCAAGTCCTGCATAATCACGAAGTGTCTGAGGGATTAAAATTCTTCCCTGCTTATCAGCTTCAACTTCGCAGGCACCAGCCATAAAGAATCTCTGAAGCTCACGTCCCTTTGATAATGGAACCTGTCTTATTTTATTAGCAAGTTCTTCAAAGCCTTCGGTGGAGTAAACGAAAAGACAGCCGTCAAGCCCTTTTGTAATGATGAACACATCGCCGAGGATTTCTCTGAGTTTGGTTGAGAAATTCATTCTGCCCTTGACATCCATATTATGTGTATAAGTTCCCATTAACATTCCACTTGACAATCTGTCCACCTCCTTTTTTGGGTTTTGACACCACTTTGAACCACTTTCCACCACCATGTCATTATTATACAACCTTTATTTGAAAAAATCAACAGTTAGTACCAAATATGGGGACATGGAAACTTAACAATTTTTAAAGTATATGGTTATGAAGATCGGAAGAGCACACGTCTGAAC
>CALMXN010000054.1 GCA_937871145.1 uncultured Clostridia bacterium | reverse complement strand
CGCAGTTTGTTTTGCGACAGCAATTGAGCTATTGCACCTCGGGACACTTGTTCATGATGATGTGATAGATAATGCAAAGACAAGGCGTGGTATTGCAACTCTTCAAAAGAAATTTGGGAAGAAAACTGCAGTAATAACAGGCGATTATATTTATTGTCTTGCACTTAATATGGCGGGCAAGGTTTCTGACAGGAAGAAATATATTGATTTTGGACTTCCTGACTATATGGGTAAAATCTGTCTTGGTGAGCTTAATCAGCACATCAACAACAATAACTTTAATCTTTCCGAGCTTCGTTATTTTAAAATCATTTCTGGTAAAACTGCTGCGCTTTTTGAGGCTTCGCTTTTCGCTGGTGGATTAGTTAATGGTTATGATAAAAAACAGCTTAGTAAATACACACATCTCGGCAGATACCTTGGAATGATATTTCAGCTCACAGATGACTGCATTGATTTTGAAGTATCGAGTGAAATTGCAAAAAAGCCTGTACAATCCGATTTTGAACAGGGAGTCATAACACTTCCGCTTATATATGCTTTTAAAAAAGATAAATCTTTGAAGCAGAAGGCACTTGACGGTTCGCTTTCCCGCACTGAGATAAATAAGTCAGGAA
The DNA here is from genome assembly GCA_937871145.1 of uncultured Clostridia bacterium. Lineage (GTDB taxonomy): Bacteria > Bacillota > Clostridia > Oscillospirales > Ruminococcaceae > SZUA-444. Next base: position 1,687 of record CALMXN010000054.1, on the reverse strand, counting down.
ACGGTGGTACGCTTTATACCAAGGCAGTGTCAAAAAAATATTTTGACAAATCAATAAAGATTATAAACAGCCTTGAAGCACCTGATGAAAAGAAGGAAAGGCTTGTGCAGATATTCAATAAGGCTTACACAGGGCTCAAAACTAAATAGGTAAGGGGATATTCTTGGTTAAAAAATTTTTAAGCTATGTTGAAATAATGACAAAGATAACAAGTGTATATGCGCTTTTGTATACTTTAGCATTTCTGCTTGTTCTTAATCAGAAAATTAATTTTAAGCTTACGATAATATTTTGCGCATCAATGTTTCTCTTTGACCTGACAACAACGGCAATCAACAACTATATTGATACAAAGGACAATCATCAGACCTTGCAGTTTGACAGAAAAATTGCTTTTGGTATAATAATAGTGTTGTTTACATTAAGTGCAGCGCTGGGAATTTATCTTGCATATCTCACAGACATTGTGGTATTCCTTATCGGAGCAGTATGCTTTGCTTTCGGAGTATTCTATACCTTTGGCCCTGTGCCGATATCAAGACAGCCACTTGGTGAATTCTTTTCAGGATTTTTCTATGGGCTTGTAATTCCTTTCATTCTGCTGTATATTAATATGCCAGAGGGTTACTTCCTCACACTTGATATCACCTCAAAAAATATCAGCCTTGATATAAACATAGTTCATATGTTTTATGTTCTTCTTTTATCGGTAGCACCTGCATTAGTGACATCAAATATTATGCTTGCTAACAATACCTGTGACTTAGAGCACGATATTGCAGTAAAAAGGCATACTCTCCCTTATTATATAGGGATTCCAAATGCCTTAAAACTTTTTGCTTTTCTCTATTATGCAGTTTACGCTTCGGCAATTCTTATTGTAATTTTCAGAATTGTTCATCCGTTGTATCTTGTATCACTGCTTTCAATAGTAGTTGTGCAGAAAAATATCAATGCTTTTAAGAAAGAACAGATCAAGTCAAAGACTTTTGTGCTCGCAGTAAAGAATTTTATTGTAATAATGAGCCTTAATGTCATAATGATGTTTATTTGTGGATTAATATCATAAAATAACTTTAAAAGAGGCTTGGTGTATGAAATTTTTCAAGAAAACAGATATTATAATAATATCCATACTTCTTATTCTGTCTGTCGGTGGATATATAGCTTACAGAATAATGTTTTCAAACACTAAAGTACTTGCACATATATATTACGAATCAAAGTTAGTAAAGACTGTTGACCTTTCAGAAAAGAAGGATTATTCCTTCAGGCTTGATGAGAATGACCACGTTCTTATCCACGTTTATAAAGATGGTTCAATAGCATTCGTGGAATCTGATTGTCCTGACAAGGTCTGTATCCATTCGGGAAAGCTCAGCATAGCCGGCGAAAGTGCGGCTTGTCTTCCTAATAAGATCGTAATAAAAATAGTAAAAAAAGATAAACACAACAAAGATGATGCTGACATGATAGTCGGGAAATAGGTGGTAGCATGAATAATAAAACACAAAAAAAGCCTGTTTCAAATCTTGACAAAACAAAAAGAATGGTTCTCACAGGGCTTTTGTTTGCCTTAGCACTCATATTGTCGCTTGTTGAGAATTCTACCCCACAGCTTGCAATCCCTGTTCCGGGAGTAAAGCTTGGGTTATCAAACATAGCTAGATCGGAAGAGCACACGTCT
>CALMXN010000053.1 GCA_937871145.1 uncultured Clostridia bacterium | reverse complement strand
AAAAGACGATTATAAATAGAGGAGTGTTTTGTTTGGATTTAAATCTTACAATTTAAATAATAATTTCAGAAATAGTGGCTTATCTCATAGGTAGCCTCAATTCATCAATAACTGTAGTCAAGATATGGAAAAAGGTTGATATCAGGGATTACGGCAGCAAAAATGCCGGTCTTACAAATACCCTCAGAGTTTTTGGTAAAAACCCTGCACTTGTCACACTTATCTGTGACCTTCTGAAAGGCATAATTGCTGTTTTAATTGGACGACTTATAGCTCATTTCTTTGGCGTCGACAATACATTGACAGTCGGCTACTGTGCTGGAATTTCGGCATTTCTTGGTCATATTTTCCCGTTATACTATGGATTTAAGGGTGGAAAAGGCGTTTTAATGGCGGCAACTACATTGCTTGCCCTTGATCCACTTACATTTGCAATAGTAATTCCTTTTTTCGCATTACTTCTTTATATAACAAGATACGTTTCAGTTTCATCAATTATAGCTGCAATTGCTTATCCTATAATTACTTATATAACTCAGTCAATGAGGGATTTTGATGCACCACTGATAGATGCAGGCTTTGCTCTTTTAATGTCAATAATAATGATCTATATGCACAAAGCAAATATTCAGCGCCTTAAAAACGGCACTGAAAATAAATTTACTTTTAAAAGAAAACAGGAGATGTAATTATGGCAGAAATAGCGATTTTAGGTTCTGGTGGTTTTGGCACAAGCCTTGCTGTTATGATGCATAAATATGGCCATAATGTTACAGTTTGGTCAGCCTTTGCTGATGAGATTGAAGCAATAAAAAGAGATGGTGAGCACAAAAAATTATTACCTGGTCATAAGATTTCAACAGAAATAAATCTGACTACAGATATATGTGATATTCAAGGAAAAGATTTAGTTGTTTTTGCTATTCCTTCACGTTTCTTAAGAAAAGTTGCAAAAATGGCTGTTCCTTATGTTTCAAAAGAAACAATTATTATCAATACAGGTAAAGGTCTTGAGGATGAAACCTTCAACAGACTCAGCGTTATTCTTCAGCAGGAATTTCCTGAAAACAGTATTGCTGCACTTTCTGGTCCATCACACGCTGAAGAGGTTGTAATGTCAATGCCAACAACAATTGTTGTTGCAAGCACTGATATAAATGCCGCATATTATGTTCAGGATATATTGTCAAACGATTCATTCCGAATATATATAAGCGATGATATAATAGGATGTGAACTTGGCGGTTCTTTAAAAAATATTATTGCACTTTGTGCTGGAATCTGCGATGGTATGGGCTACGGAGATAATACAAAAGCAGCTTTGATGACAAGAGGTATTGCTGAAATTGCTCGTCTTGGAGTTGCTTTGGGCGCAAGAACTGATACATTTGCGGGACTGACTGGTATTGGTGACCTTATCGTAACCTGTACAAGTATGCATAGCAGAAACAGACGTGCCGGAATATTGATTGGACAGGGAATTAATCCTCAGGAAGCTGTAGAACAGGTTGGAACAGTAGAGGGTTATTGGTGTGCAAAGGTTGCTTATGAACTTGCACAAAAAGAAAATGTTGTGATGCCAATTACAGAACAACTTTATAGTGTTTTGTTTAATGGAAAAGACGTAAAAAAAGCACTTATGGATCTTATGGCGCGTCCAAAACGTCATGAATCAGAAGCAAAGTGGATTGATAAAAAATAGTTGAATTAAACAGCTCATTAATGATATGCACCTCCAACAGTGTCTAACTTTTGGGTTCACTTCATAATTGAGCTGTTTTTTTATAGTATATTTACATTATTCTTCTACTTAATACTCATAATATAAATAATATAAAAATTCTAAAATGTACTTTACATAAGACTGGTTTTATAGTAAAATGATATGAGAATGTTTAATGATAATTAATCATTAACTCTTTTAAAGGATGTGTTTAAATGGAGCCAAAGTACAAAAGAATTCTTCTGAAATTAAGCGGAGAAGCACTTGCAGGCGACAGAAAATTTGGTTTGGATTATTCAGTAATAAACGATATTTGTGCTAGTATTAAAAAATGTGTTGACATAGGTGTCGAGATTGCCATTGTCGTTGGTGGCGGTAACTTCTGGCGTGGTAGAACAAGTGGCGCTATGGACAGAACAAGAGCAGACCATATGGGCATGCTCGCTACAACTATGAACGCACTTGCTGTTGCAGATGTTCTTGAAAACTTAGGCGTAATTGTAAGAGTTCAGACAGCAATTTCAATGCAGCAGGTTGCTGAACCTTATATCAGAAATCGTGCAATGCGACACATGCAGAAGGGCAGAGTTGTTATCTTCGGATGTGGTACAGGCAATCCATTTTTCTCAACTGATACAGCATCTGCATTAAGAGCTGCTGAAATTGAAGCTGACATTTTCTTTAAGGCTACAATGGTTGACGGAGTTTACGATAAAGACCCTAATAAATTTGACGATGCTGTAAAGTATAATACTTTAACATTCAATGATATTCTTGTTAAAGACCTTGCTGTTATGGATAGCACAGCAGCAACTCTTTGTAAGGATAACAATATTCCTATTCTGGTGTTTAATCTCAACAGGCCGGATAATATTTATGATGCAGTACTAGGCAGTAATATTGGTACATTAGTAAAAGGAGAGTAATTTTATGAAAGAACAGATGAATATTGCTAAAGAAAAAATGGAAAAATCCATAAATTCTCTTAAAAGTGAACTTGCAACTATCAGAGCTGGACGAGCTAACCCAGCAGTATTAGATAAAATTCACGTTGATTATTATGGATCACCAACACAAATCAATCAAATGGCAGCTATTTCTGTTGCTGAAGCGAGAATTCTTGTAATCCAGCCTTGGGATAAATCTGCTCTTACAATGATTGAGAAGGCAATCCAGGCTTCTGACCTTGGTATTAATCCAACAAATGACGGTTCTGTTCTTCGTATTTCATTCCCACAGCTTACAGAGGAACGCCGTAAGGAGCTTGTTAAGGAAGTAAGCAAATACGGAGAAGAAAGTAAAGTTGCTATCCGTTCAATCAGACGTGATGCTCTTGAAAAATTTAAAGCAATGAAGAAAAACAGTGAAATTACTGAAGACGATCTGAAAACCTGTGAAAAGGATGTTCAGAATCTGACTGATAAATATACTAAAGTTATTGATGATGTAGTTGTTGCAAAAGAAAAGGAAATTTTGTCAATATAAATAACTTCGGAGGAATTTTTTTGAAAATTGCTGCAAATAATAACACGGAAGTAACTTTACCAACTCATGTCGGTATAATTATGGATGGGAATGGCAGATGGGCAAAAAAACGTGGGAGGCCACGTAAATATGGACACCGTGAAGGAGCAAAAACCTTTAAAGCCATAACAAAACATGCTAAAGCAATAGGTATTAAATATATCACGTTTTACGCTTTTTCTACCGAAAACTGGAAAAGACCAAAAGAAGAAGTAGAAAGCATTATGGATTTATTTGATAAATATCTTGATGACGTCAGAGAACACATAAAAGAACATGTACGTGTTATTTTTATTGGTGATAAATCAAAGCTATCTGATAGTCTTAAAAATAAAATGCTCAAGCTTGAGGAAGATTCTAAAGATTTTGATGCAATGACACTTATTCTTGCCATAAATTATGGTGGCAGGGATGAACTTATTCACAGTATGAAGAACATTGCCACCATGGTCAAGGACGGTTATATCAAGCCTGAAGATATTAACGAAGATATTATTAATTCCTGCTTGTATACAAAGGATATACCTGACGTTGATCTAATTATAAGACCGAGTGGAGAAATGCGAATATCCAATTTTTTAATTTGGCAATCAGCTTATGCTGAATTGTACTTTTCTGACATCTTATGGCCTGATTTCACTAAAAAAGATTTTGATGCTGCCATACAAAGTTATTCCGAAAGATGCAGAAGATTTGGAGGAGTTTAACCAGTGAAAACCCGTATAATATCTGCTATAGTTGCGATAATTTTAGCAGCAGTAATTCTATTTCTGCATGATACAATATTAATTTATATTGCCATTTCTGCATTATCAAGCATTATGCTGTTTGAAGTATTCTCAGCTCTAAAATGCCTTGAGTTTAAGACAACGACATCTATATGCTTTATTTTTTCTTTTGTAACACCTATATTTTTATATAAGGATTTAAAAGAATACAGATATTCATTTTTGATAATATGTATTATTGCTATATTTATAACATTTTTAATGCAATATAAAAAACTATCTTTTGAAAAATTATGTGTAATGTTATCAGCAAGTATTTTGATAACACTTGCTATGAATTCTCTTCTTGAGTTGATGCTGTCAGATACTGACCACGGTTTATTCCTATTGATATTAGCTCTGTGCGGTGCATGGCTTGCAGATACTGGTGCTTATTTTGCCGGAACATTCTTCGGTAAGCACAAATTATGCCCGAATATCAGCCCAAAAAAGACTGTTGAAGGCTTGATTGGTGGAACAATTACTGATGCTTTGCTTTTTGTTGGTATCGGTATGCTGTATTCCTATATGTGTCAGAAAGATGGCAATCCTATTGAGATTAATTATATATTTATTGCTATTCTTGGAGCAATATGTTCACTGCTTGGCTTGCTTGGGGATTTATCAGCTTCACTTTTAAAAAGACAATGCAATATAAAGGACTATGGAAACATAATGCCAGGTCACGGTGGAGTTCTTGATAGATTTGATAGCGTACTTTTTGTTGTTCCTTTTATGAGTCTAGCAACAAAGTATATTACACTAATTCAATAAACAATAAAAAGAGCTATCCTAAAAGTTAGCTCTTTTTTCAAATTCATCTTGAGGATATATCAATGAAAAATATTTCTATTCTTGGTTCAACAGGTTCTATCGGAACACAGGCATTAGATGTTGCCAGAGCGCATAATATTAATATACAAGCACTTGCAGCAAATACAAATGTAAAACTGCTTGAACAGCAGGCAAGAGAATTTAATCCTGAAGTTGTATGCATATATAACGAGGACAAATATCTTGACTTAAAGCAGAGATTATCTGACACTTCTATAAAAGTAATTTGTGGAATGGATGGATTGTGCGAAATTGCTTTAATGGATAATGTCGATATTATGCTGAATTCTGTTGTAGGAATGGTTGGACTTTTACCAACAATAAAAGCCTTGAACAAAAAAACAACCCTTGCTTTAGCTAATAAAGAAACTCTTGTTGTCGGTGGAGAAATTGTTACAAAACTTGCAAAAGATAATAACGTAAAAATTCTGCCTGTTGACAGTGAACATTCAGCTATTTTTCAATGTCTTCAGGGAAATAAAAAAGAACAGCTTAATAAAATAATTCTTACTGCATCTGGCGGTCCTTTCTTTGGAAAAACAAAAGATGATTTACGACATGTTTCAGTAAAAGATGCTCTTAATCATCCAAACTGGTCAATGGGGAACAAAATCACTATTGATTCAGCTACATTAATGAATAAAGGTCTTGAATTTATTGAGGCAATGTGGCTTTTTGATTTGAAACCAGACCAGATTGAAATTGTCGTTCATCGTGAAAGCGTTGTTCATTCAGCTGTTGAGTATAAAGATTATTCAGTTATTGCTCAGATGGGTGTCGCGGATATGAAAATACCGATACAGTATGCTCTTTTGTATCCTGACAGAGTATCATGCCCAACAAAAAGATTATCACTTATTGATTATGGAACATTATCATTCAAAAAGCCGGATTTTGAGACTTTCGATTGCCTTATAAGCTGTATTGAAGCAATAAAATCAGGTGGAACTTCTCCTTCTGTTGTAAATGGTGCAAATGAAGAAGCGGTAAGATTATTCCTTGACGGTAAAATTTCTTTCTTAAAAATCGGTGAGCTTGTAAATAAAGCTCTTAAGAATATAAAAAGAAAAGATATTAAATCTATAGATGATATTTTCGAAGCGGATAAATTTGCACGAGAATTTGTTTTAAGCAATATTTAATGTTAAGAGGTTTATTATGAGTATTATTATAGCCATTCTTATTTTTGGTCTGATTATTGCAATTCACGAGCTTGGTCATTTCTTAGTTGCTAAAGCCTGTAATGTAAAAGTAAATGAATTTTCAATTGGTATGGGTCCTGTTATTCTAAAGAAAAAGAAGAAGGAAACTCAATATTCATGGCGTTTGTTCCCGATTGGTGGTT
>CALMXN010000052.1 GCA_937871145.1 uncultured Clostridia bacterium | reverse complement strand
ATTCTGCTTGCCCTTGCTGTCCTTGTCAATGACGATATAAAAGGTGTTTCCGTTCTTCGACTGAATACTGAGGAACTGACGGTTCACCACATCATCGGAAACATCTTCAAGGAGTGCCCCGTTGCCTTCTGGCAGTGAACTTGTTTCGTCTGATACGGTTTTATCCTCATTAGCATTGGTTTCGGATATATCCGTAGTTTCTGCGGTATCATCTGCTTTTTCAGATTCAGTAATAGACGTGACAGGAAGTTCTTCTGTTGATACTACTTCGGAACTTGTGACGGTTGTAACAGCCGGAGCTTTTTCCGCTGAAACACTTATTGTGGGTATAAAAAATGCTCCGCAAAATAGAACGGAGCAGATAATTTTATTCAATTTCTTCATTTTCAGTTTTCCTTTCGATTTTTGTTAATGGAATAGAAGTTGTCGGTGTGCCTGCAACAGCATCACGCTTAATTTTTGTAAGCATTTCTTTCAGCTGTGATCCGTTAAGATTGCTGAGCTGAACAATCTGCACAATACGAGTGTTTTCAAGCTCGGTGTTACGGCTGATGATTGCCTTTTCCTTTTCTCTCAGCTCCGATATTTTTTCACGTACATCGTTAAGGTCAGCCTGACCTTTTTCAATAAGCTGTTCGGTTTTTTCAAGTGGTGTCATATAATCCTCCTTAAAATAAATCAGGGCGGTTGCCCTTTGATTCCTGCAATAATTCATACAAATCATAAACGCCAAGTTCCTCAATCTGAGCCTTTACCGCTTCATCAAAATCATTTGCAGTCAGCGTTACATCAAGAATATAGTAGTCATAATAGACAGTGACAATAATTTCGTTCCCATCCTCATCGGTTGTGGTGTAGCTGTATGAACGTATTTCATGAATAGATACAATTTTCAGCGTGTAAAGAGCGTTAAAAAGCGTTTGAATATCATTTTTCAAGGCATCGTTATACTCAAAACACATATTTTTCGCTGTCAGGTAAGAAATTAATCCATAGGGGTCATGCTTGATTTCATCAAGGTGATATCGATACTCCTGCCAACCAACATAATAGTTTGGAATATTGCTGATATAGTCGTTCAGATTATTTTCAAGGGATTT
>CALMXN010000051.1 GCA_937871145.1 uncultured Clostridia bacterium | reverse complement strand
TTCAGACGTGTGCTCTTCCGATCTCAAAGCTTTCCGTTATCAAGTCTGTTCATTCCAACATCTATAACAACTGCGCCCTCTTTAACCATATCAGCTGTAATAAGGTTTGGAACACCAACTGCTGCAATAAGGATATCCGCTCTCTTGCAGGCTGCTTTCAGATCCTTTGTCTTTGAGTGACAGATTGTAACTGTACCACTCTGGTGGAGTAAAAGCATTGACATTGGCTTGCCGACAATGTTACTTCTTCCGACAACAACACATTCTTTTCCTGCTATTGTAACGCCTGTGCTCTTAATAAGTTCCATAACGCCTGCTGGTGTGCAAGGGAGGAAACTGTAATCGCCTATCATTATCTTACCCACATTTACTGGGTGAAATGCATCGACATCCTTATCAGGGGTGATTGTGTTGATTATTGCGTTTTCGTCAATGTGCTTTGGGAGTGGCAACTGAACAAGAATACCATTGACATTTTCGTCCTTGTTAAGTTTTTTTACAAGCTCAACAAGCTCTTGTTGCGTTGTTTCTTCCGGCAAAGCGTATTCATATGAATTCACACCTGTTTCTTCACAAGCTTTTTTCTTTGCGTTTACGTATACTCTTGAAGCTGAATTGTTGCCGACAATAACAACAGCAAGACCGACCTCAATGTTCTTTTCTTTAAGTACAGCGACTTCTTTTTTGATTTCGGCTTTTACATTAGCGGAAACCTCTTTGCCGTTAATAATATTACTCATCTATATCATCCCCGTCATCATCAAAATCATCGTCTGTGTCGTCATCTGTATCATCGTTATCAGCATTATCGTTGTCGTCTATATCGTCATTATCATTATCATCGTCATCATCGATATCTCCAGCGAGGACCTTCATATTAGCTTCATCGTCATCGGCTTTTTCATCTTTTAAATTTTCCTTATCTGTCTTTTCATCGTCAAAAGCGTTGTCGATTACTTTAGTAAGATCCTTATCAATCTTTTTCTTTTCTTTTTTTGCTGGTGGATTATCGTAGTCTTCAATCATTTTCTTTGAAATTTCTGTTTCATAATAGAACTGATAGTTCCCTGAATCTTTAACTCTCAATCTGTTGATAGCAATTGCTGCAACTGATACAACAACACAAGCAATAGCAAGCATCTGTGATACTCTTAAATAATCACCAATCATGAGGCTGTCTGTTCTCAAGCCTTCAATGAATGCTCTGCCAAGTCCGTACCAACCGACATACATAAGAAATATTTCTCCGTCAAACTTCCTGTGCTTACGATAAATATTCAGAAGAATGAAGCCTAATATACACCATAAGGATTCATATAAAAAGCAAGGATGTACAACAAGGTCCTGAATAGGTGTAGCTGGGAATTTTGGAGCAATTTCATCCATAATCTTAGTGCTTGTCATTCCCCAAGGAAGTTTTGTTAATGAACCGTAAGCTTCCTGATTAAAGAAGTTACCCCAACGTCCGATTGCCTGACCTATAAGAAGTCCGAAAGCTGCTACATCAAACATAGCAGAAACTCTTATCTTATTATGCTTTGTAACCAATCCGCCGACTATTAATGCTGCAATAATACCACCATATATAGCAAGACCACCGTCACGGATGTTTATTGCATCCATGAACTGGAACTTTCCTTTTGAAACATATTTGTTCCATGAAAAGAGAACAAAATAAAGTCTTGCACCGATTACTGCTCCAACAAAGCCGAATATAACTGAATCAACAGCTTTATCAGGGTTTATGCCGAACTTTTTCATTATTCTAAAGCAGAATAACATTGCAAGCAATGCACCAAGTGCAATTAGGAAACCATACCAATAGATTTCAAAGTTGCCTATTCTTAAAAAGGTTTTGTCAAGCTTGATTCCGTGTGTGAAGATATTGTCCTTGCCAAGGAACGGAAAAAAGACACGGTCTGTATTGTCCTGTATATTCTGAACCAATTTATCTGTCATAATATTCTCCTTCTAATTAGCTTTAATTATTGAAATTGCAGCTTTTGAAGTGTCAAAAAAGTCGGAAAGAGAGTTCTGTACATCTTCAAATGTTATTGCCGCAAGAATTTCCGCAGCTTCAAATGCATCCACACCTACAAAATGTGAATTGAGCATTAATGATGCGCAAGCTTCAACGTTATTGAAGCTTCTGATTAATTGTCCATACTTGGATTTCTTGACGATTTCGAATCTGACTTTATCTAAGCCTTCTGATTTTGTTTTTTCTATTTCCTTCTTAATTCTTGTGAAAACCTCATCAGGGTCTTTTGATTCACCGCCAAGAATATTAGTGAAGAATCCGTCGCCTGTGAAAACTTCAGAAGAAAAGCTTGAGTTAATTAGGCCATCCTCTGTCATTTCCTTATATAAATCTGATGTTGAACCAGCAAGAAGTGAAAGTGCAATGCTTGCAACCATTTCAGCCTTTACAAGTTCTTTTCCACTCATTGGCTTGACCTTAAATCCTATATTGAAAAGAGGAGTTCCAACAGGGAGCTTCTGTTCAATTTTAGGCTTATTGATTGTATCAGGCTCATCCTTGAAAGCAGTTTCAAGCTTAATATCTTCACAAGGCTTTAAATACTTGTTTGCAATTTCAAGAACTTCATCAACCTTTACATTACCAGCGATTGAAAGAACCATATTGTTAAGATTATAGAATGTATGATAGCATCTGTACAGAAGATCAGCGTCAATTTTAGCAATACTTTCAACTGTACCAGCAATATCAATTTTTACAGGGTGATTTACATATAGTGCATTTAAAAGATTGAAGAAAACTCGCCAGTCAGGATTATCATCGCACATTCTGATTTCCTGCCCGATGATGCCTTGCTCCTTTTGTACTGTTGCATCTGTGAAATAAGGCTTCTGAACAAATGAAAGGAGAATTTCAAGTGATTCCTTATAATTTTCACTACAACTGAAAAGATAACAGGTCTTATCAAAGGTAGTATAAGCGTTTGCGTTTGCGCCCGTTTTTGCGTAAAGCTCAAAAACATCACAATCTTCATTTTCAAAAAGTTTATGCTCTAAAAAATGCGCGATACCTTCAGGAACATCAACAAAGTCGTTCTCTTTACTTGTCTTGAATCTTGTATTTATTGAACCGTATTTTGTACCAAAGAGTGCTTCTGTTGTTGAAAAGCCATCCATTTCCCATACGAGAATATCAAGTCCCGATGGATGAGAAATTTTATAGTATTGTTCGCCTGCTCTGTCACTTTTTATTATTTTCTTTTCCATTACTCTTCGCCCTCCTGACTTTCAGAGCCTTTCATAATATAAATAGTATCAAGCTTCAAAGTTGAGGCTGCTTGAATAATATCTTCACGGGTAACATTCTGCAGTGCTTTGATTGCCTGTTCAGGTGAGTAGTTATCCCCTCTTATTGACTGGATAAAATACCACGCAGCAATATCGTTTGTTGAATCGTAGTTTGACTTATAATCGCCCGCAATACTTAAAACTGCATTATTCATTTCATCATCAGTAAAGTCACCTGTTGCAAGTGCGTTAATCTGATTCTGAATTTCTTCCTTAGCTTTCGGGATATTTGCATATTCAACACCGCTGTCAACTATCATAACACCCTTGCCCTCAACAAATCCAGCAGCACAGTAATAACAAAGACTGTACTTTTCACGGACATTCACAAAGAACTTTGAAAAGGCTGTTCCGCCAAGCATTGTTGTCATAAGACGGTTTACATAAGTGCTCTTATAATCACTCTTGAATGCCATAACCATCTTGCACTGATTGACATCCATATCTTCAACAACTTCAACAGGCTCAGCTTTAATTGTACTAAGACAAACAAAGTTGTTTGAAGTAAAGCTTCTCTCTAATGAAGAGAAAGCATTTTTTATTTTGTTGATAGCATTAGTATTTTCTTCTCCACCGACAAACATAATTTCAATCTGAGCAGTTTTTAAAAGTTCTTTATAAGCATTATATGTCATCTGTGGTGTGAGCTTTTGAGCGCCATTTTTATTACCATAAGCGGTAATTGCAGAAGGTTCATTCTTATATATAGTAGTATTTGCACGGATTATCGCATAAGTTCTCTTATCATTGATTTCAGCGATAATACCGTCGATAAGCTCTTGCTTTCGGATTCCAAAATCCTTTTTAGCAAAGCCATTATCCTCAACAACAGGCTTGAAAATACAGTCAAGAAGGATATCTGT
>CALMXN010000050.1 GCA_937871145.1 uncultured Clostridia bacterium | reverse complement strand
CTATTATACCACAAATTCTTTTTTACTTCACTGACATCTATTATAACACACAGGGTAATCCATCAGGACAACAAGGCGATAATTTTTCGTCAACACATGAATATGCATATTTTATATATCCTGTTCCTGGACGTAGTATATCAGAGCAATTACGAGAAAATCCTGACGACTGGGACAAAAGAGGGTTGCGTGATGTTACTGGAGATGATTCTCTTAGAACTGCAGCAAAAACATGCTTTTATCCTATCTATATTAAAAACGGAGAAGTAATTGGATTTGGTGATGTATGTTCTGATGACTTTCACCCACCTATTAATATAGTTAAAGATAACGGAATAATTGAAGTTTATCCTGTAGACCCACAAGGTGTAGAAAGAAAATGGCGTTTTGGAAGATCAACGGTATCGTCTATTCAAGAGCAATTAATTGCTAATTTTATAAAAGCAAGAGATGTTTGGGATATTCAAAGGTTGAAAAAACACTTTAACTACAAAACTGTATGGCAAGCAACAAAGTATTCAGCTAATAACTATGGAACTCAAATTTTAAATCCCATGTTTAAAGAATCTCCATTTACTTATCCAAAGTCACTATATACTGTTCAGGATTGCATTAATGCAGGTTTAAACGGCGCTAATGATGCAGTTGTTCTTGATTACTTTGCAGGTTCAGGAACAACGGGACAAGCAGTAATGAATTTAAATCAAAAAGGGAGAAATATTAAGTATATTTTGGTCGAAATGGGAACTTATTTCAATAAAGCTACGTTGCCTCGAATTAAAAAATGTGCATATGCGCTAGGTGAAAGATTGTGGAAAGACGGCAAGCCACAAAACCGAAACACAGGCGTTTCTCACATAATGAAATATATGAAGCTTGAAAGCTATGAAGATGCGCTTTCAAATGTTAGCCTTGATGATGAAAAACATGGGCTTTCTTCCCTTTTGGGTGATGATTATCTTATTAACTATATGCTTGATGTTGAGGCTGAGGGTAGCTTGTTAAAGCTTGATTCTTTCAAGTCACCTTTTGAATATCAACTTAATATAACCGAAAACAACGAAACAAAGAAAAAGAACGTTGATATTGTTGATACCTTTAACTATCTTATCGGCTTGACCGTAAAGAGCGTTTCTGCAATTACTTATTATAACGCTGTTAAAGATGAAACGGGCGAATATGAGGGAGCAGTGCGTCTTGTTAAGGATATCGGAGGAAATTACGGTTTTAAGCATATTGAGGGTACTCTTACTGATGGTAGAAGAGCTCTTGTAATATGGCGAACAATTTCTGATAATCTCATTGAAAGCAATGCTGCTCTTGATGCTTATTTAAAAATGCACAGAGTTACCCCAACAGATAATGAATATGATGTTATCTATGTTAATGGTGACAATAACTTAAAACTTAAAAGTTCAGACGAAGATGGATTTAATGTTAAAATGATCGAGCTTGAATTCAAGAAAAAAATGTTTGAGGAGGAGTAATCTGTGGCTGCTTTTGGTATGATTGAAAAGAAGATTATTTACCGTCTCTTTGGCATTGGCTCGGGATACATTTTCAGCTTTTTTAGCAATGATGGCTATAATAAAAACGACACAAGAGATATTATTTGGGATTCGTGTGGAATTAACATATATAATAACGACGACTATAAAGATTTATCTCAGCAAAAGTGTGTGGAAAAGATTTTTAATTCTAATAATAATACTCTTATTGCTAATTTACTGCAAGGCATGTGTGACTATTTTTGTTTTAAGATGGGTAGTAGTTTTTGGGGAGATGAAGATCAAAATGACTATTCTACGGTACAAAAAATAATTGAACGATTGAAATCTTCTGACAGTATTGACTTGCCTAATGTTAGCGATATTGATAACATTGAGTTGCTTGTTGCCGATATTGAGAAAAATATGCAGGAAAACAAACCCGAATTAGCAATAGACAGGCTTCATACATATACTGCTTATTTTATTCAATCATTGTGTAAAAAGCATGATATTAACATAAAGAAGGAAAATGGTGAGTTTATTCCTATAGACGGGTTAATGGCAAATCTTAAAAAACTATACATTGATGAGGGATATTTGGATACTGAATTTTCTAAAACTGCAATAAAAACATCGATTAGTTTATTTGAAAAATTCAATAATATAAGAAACAACAAGAGCTATGCTCATCCAAATGAATTATTGAATAAAATCGAAGCTCAATATGCAATTGATATTATTATTCCAACACTTAAATTTATTGAGCAAATAGAAGAACAGAAGGATGCTTCAAATGATATTATTGAAGAAATGCCTTTTTGAGAGGTGATATAAAAATATGGCTAAGAAAAATCAAGACCCAATAAAGTTTAATGACAGGCTTATTCTGTTCAGATACTTTCTAAAGCAATTTGGCAAGGAAAATCTAAAGGATTTAGGGCATACTTTAAACAGCTATGAATATGAGGGATATGACGAAAATAATAATACTTGGTTTTATGGCTATCTGAAACGCTTTTGTGCTGAAACAGACCTCAATGCTGATTTGTTAAGACTCTATGATGAAAATATTTGCCGTTATGTGAAAAAAATCGGCGAAAACCGTGGAGGAATAGTACTTAAATATTATCAGTATATCTCTTTGTTGTTTACCGAAATGTATCTTGATAGGTATTTTTCTGACAGGGATAATTTTATTAAGGACTTAAATAACTTTATTGATAAAATATCTGCCGAAACGCTCGGAATGAACAGCTTTACAAGATATACCACTGATAATATGAATAAGATTGCTTTCATGTGTGCAACAGGTAGCGGTAAAACACTTATAATGCATATTAACATATTGCAGTTTTTGCATTACTTCAAGAAAGCAAAACGCTTAAATAGTAGCTTGGCGATAAATAAAATTATTGTTCTTTCCCCAAACGAGGGCATGTCTCTTCAACACCTTGAAGAATTAAAGCTATCCTCTATCCCGGCTCAGATGTTTTCAAAGGATTTGACAGGCTTTGCAACGTCAAAAGAAGATGTAATAGTAATTGATATGAATAAGCTGAAAGAGGAAGGAAAAGTAAAAACCGTTTCTATTGACAGTTTTGAGCAGAATAATCTTGTTCTTGTTGACGAGGGACACAGAGGCTTAACAGGTGACGTTTGGAAAGAGTATCGTGACAAGCTTTCAGCTGATGGTTTTGCTTTTGAATATTCTGCAACCTTTAAACAAGCTTTGAAATCTCAAAAAGGCAAAGCAATGGAGAGCCTTATGGATGAGTATGGCAAGGCAATTATTATGGACTACTCGTATAAGTATTTCTATGATGATGGTTATGGCAAGGACTACCGAATTTATAATCTAAAAGATAATGTTGATGATGAAAAGCGACAGCTGTATCTGGTTGGCTGTTTGATGTCATTTTATCAGCAAATAAAGCTTTATAAAACTTATAAAAAAGAATATTCACCGTTTAACATAGAAAATCCTTTGCTTGTTTTTGTTGGCAATAGAGTTACTGCATCAATTACTGCTGCTGAATTAACTGACGTTGAAGAAGTTCTTGTTTTTATCAATAAATTTGTTAATGATAAGGTAAATACAATATCAAGGATAGATTTAATTCTAAATGGAGATACTGGATTAAACGATAGTGCAGGAAATGACTTGTTTTATCAAGATTTCAACGGATTAAATAGTGTTTTTTGTCAAGGA
>CALMXN010000049.1 GCA_937871145.1 uncultured Clostridia bacterium | reverse complement strand
ATCTTTACTGACAGTGTCTGGGTTGCTTTTATAAGCGACTTAAAAGAATTTGATACTTATAAGTATTACGTTAAGGGCAAGAATGACGTTGTAAGTCTTAAATCTGACCCATATGGAACTCATATGGAAACCAAGCCGGCAACAGGTTCAAAGATTTATGATATTTCCGGTTTTAAGTGGACTGACAGCAAATGGCTTGATAAGAAAGCTGAAACGAATGTATATAAAAGTCCTGTTAATATTTATGAAGTTAACGCAAGCTCCTGGAAGAAGAACGATGACGGCAGTTTTTACAGCTATAAAAAGCTTGCCGACGAGCTTATTCCTTATGTAAAATCAATGGGCTACACTCACATTGAATTCATGCCTCTTGCTGAATTTCCGTATGATGGTTCATGGGGATATCAGGTAATAGGATACTTTGCCCCAACTTCGCGTTTTGGAACTCCACACGATTTTATGAATTTTGTGAACAAGTGTCATAATGCTGGAATCGGCGTTATTCTTGACTGGGTTCCTGCACATTTCCCAAAGGATGAAGCAGGACTTTATGAGTGGGATGGCACATGTTGTTATGAGTATTCTGACCCAATGAAAAGGGAACACCTCTCCTGGGGAACAAGAGTATTTGATTATGGAAAACCTGAGGTTCAGTCATTCCTTATTTCAAATGCACTTTACTGGCTTGAAAAATATCACGTTGACGGTTTAAGAGTTGACGCAGTTGCTTCAATGCTTTATCTTGATTATGACAGACGTGAGGGCGAATGGACACCGAATATAAATGGCGGTCATGAAAACCTTGAAGCTCTTGATTTTATCAAGCATCTTAATGAAGCTGTATTTGAAAGGAATCCGCATACACTTATGATTGCGGAGGAATCAACAGCATGGCCACTTGTTACAAAGCCAACCGACGTAGGTGGACTCGGCTTTAACTTCAAGTGGAATATGGGTTGGATGAATGATATGCTTGCTTATATGAAGCTTGACCCTATCTATCGTGCATTCAATCACGATAAGCTTACATTCTCATTTTTCTATAGTTTTTCGGAAAATTACGTCTTGCCGATTTCTCACGATGAGGTAGTTCACGGCAAGCAGTCACTGATTGATAAAATGTTTGGTACAACTGAACAGAAATTTGCTTCTGCAAAAGCCTTTATGTGCTATATGATGGCTCATCCAGGCAAGAAGCTTATGTTTATGGGACAGGAATTTGCCCAGTTCAGAGAATGGGATTTTGAAAATTCACTTGAATGGTTTATGATTGATCAGTATGAAAATCATAAGAACTATCACGAATTTGTCAAAGAGCTTAATAAGTTCTATTTAAAGAATCCGCCTTTGTGGCAGGATGATGATTCGTGGGCTGGTTTCCAGTGGATTTCAAACGATGATTATAAGCAAAGCATCATTGCATTTAGAAGAATTGATGATGAAAAGAATGAAATTATCACTGTCTGCAATTTTGTTCCTGTTGCAAGGAATGAATATAGAATAGGCGTTCCTGAAAAGGGAACATACCATGAAGTTCTCAATTCAACATCTTCGAAGTTTGGTGGCGAGGGTATGACAAACCCAAGTATCAAGGCAGAGAAAATTCCAATGCACGGATATGATTATTCAATAAATATAAAAATTCCGGCGCTGTCAGCTATTTTCTTCAGTAAGAAAAAGACTTCGTCAAAGACTAAAAAATTTGATGTTAAAAACATTAAATAAATTTTTTTCAGATCAACTAATATTAGGTAGGTGTTTTTATGTATTACAAAAAGGAATGTGTTGCAATGCTTCTGGCAGGGGGACAGGGAAGTCGTCTTTATGCCTTGACTCAAAATGTTGCAAAACCGGCAGTACCATACGGAGGGAAATATAAAATCATCGATTTTCCGCTGTCAAACTGCATTAATTCAGGAATTGATACAGTTGGTGTACTCACCCAGTATATGCCACTTGTTCTTCACGACTATATAGGAAACGGTCAGCCGTGGGATCTTGATCGTGATCATGGTGGCGTTCATACACTTCCTCCATACCAGACAGCATCAGGTGCTCAATGGTATACAGGAACAGCAAATGCTATTTATCAGAATTTAAGCTTTATTGAAAGATATAATCCTGAGTATGTAATCATCCTTTCAGGTGACCATATATATAAAATGGATTATTCCGAGATGATTGACTTCCATAAGAAAAACAATGCTGACTGTACTATCGCAGTAATCAATGTTGATAAGGATGAAGCATCACGTTTTGGTATTATGGGTGTTATGCCTGACGGTTCAGTTTATGACTTTGAAGAAAAGCCAAAGCAGCCGAAAAGCACACTTGCTTCAATGGGCATATATGTTTTCAATTATGATACATTAAAAAGCTATCTGATTCAGAATGAAATGGATAAGGAAGCTTCAAAGGACTTCGGCAAGAATATCATTCCTTCAATGCTTGAACATAATGAAAGACTATTTGCATACAGATTTGATGGCTACTGGAAGGACGTTGGAACAATCGATAGCCTGTGGGAATCTAATATGGACTTGCTGAACCCGAATGTTCCGCTTGACCTTTATGATCCTTCATGGAAGATTTATTCAAGGAATCCTGTTGCTCCACCAAACTATGTTGGTGACAATGCCTGCATTGAAAATTCAATGGTAACAGAAGGCACAAATATTGACGGAACAGTTGATTCATCAATTATTTTTGAAGGCGTAACTATCGAAAAGGGTGCCGTTGTAAAAGACAGTATTATTATGCCTGGCGCATACATTCATTCCGATGCAGTAATAGAATACTCAATTATCGGAGAAGACAGTGATATAGGTAAAAATGCAGTAATCGGTGCAAGACCTGAAAACATTGTTAACAAAAATGAATGGGGCGTTGCAGTTGTTGGGCACAGAATCAGAATTTCACCTGACTCAAAAGTACTGCCAAAGCAAATAATTTCAGAGAGTATTTAAGAGGGAGGATTTGTTATGCCAAACATGAGTAATGTTTTAGGACTTATATTTTCAAATATGCACGATACTACAATAGAAGATTTAACAAAGCACAGAACAATGGGTTCAATTCTTTTTGGGGGAAGATACCGACTTATCGATTTTCCTCTGTCAAATATGGTTAACTCAGGTATTTCTGAAGTCGGAATAATCACAAAATCTAATTTCCAGTCCTTGCTTGACCACCTTGGCTCAGGCAGAGAGTGGGAGCTTTCAAGAAAGAAGGGTGGGCTTCACATTCTCCCTCCTTTTGGAAACAACGCATCAGGTATGTACAGAGGACGAGTTGAGGCTCTTTCAGGAATAATGGATTTTATTAAACATTCAACAGCAGAATATATTCTTATGTCTGACTGCGATGTTGTTGCAAATATTGATTACAAGCCGATTATAAAATATCATACTGAGAAGAATGCTGATATTACAGTTATCTGCCATAAGGGTGTATATTCATTGGAGCAGACACGCTTCAGCACAGTTTTTGCTGTGAATGAAGATGACAGGGTGTATGATGTCCTAACAAACCCACAGATAAGCGGAATGTGCAATATAAGCCTTAATATGTTTATGATTAAGAAGGATCTTCTCATCCAGCTTGTACAGCAGGCTATCTCAAGAAGTCAGTACAGCTTTGAAAGAGATATCATTCAGTCAAAGGTCAAGGAACTTAACATATGCGCTTATCAGTATGAAGGCTATTTAAGCAGAATTGACAGCATCAACAGTTATTTTAAGGAGAATATGAATCTTCTTTGCAAAGAAAACAGAAATCAGCTGTTCTTAGAACGCAGTCCTATTTATACAAAAGTCAGCGATAATGCTCCTTGCAAGTATGGTCTTGGCTCAAATGCAAAGAATTCACTTATTGCTGATGGCTGTGTTATTGAAGGAAATGTTGAAAACTGCATACTCTTCCGTGGCGTAAAGGTCGGAAATGGTGCAAATGTTAAAAATTCAATCATTATGCAGGGTACAGTTATTGGTGAAAAATCCGATATAAATTATATAATTACTGATAAGCAGGTTGTAGTCAGCGACAACAGAACACTCAGTGGTTCA
>CALMXN010000048.1 GCA_937871145.1 uncultured Clostridia bacterium | reverse complement strand
GGTCGCCCCCCGACCCTTCGCATATAAAAATTAAAAAAGAATAAGAGGTACACCGCACCCCTTCGCACACAAAACTCCAAAAATAATAAAAGAGAAGCACGTTTTATGCTTCTCTTTTTATTGTTCCGACAGGGATAAGCTTTAAAATGTCCGCCAGTTGTATAATTATGATTCTATAATTTTGTGACAAAGTCACATCTTTTGCATAATTCTTCACAGGCTTGTCTGTTTGAAAAACCATTGAAAATATTCTGTGTTTTTTCACTTTTAAGAATATCATTGATTTTCTCTTTAAAAATATTTCCGAGTGGAATTTCGCCGTTATTGTCAAGACAGCAGGGTACAACAGTACCGTCAACCTGAATTCCAAAATGGTCACGAAGTCCATAGCAGAATATTTTATCAGTGATAATATCCTTATCCTTATCAGGCCATTCAAACCTCTGTGCAGTCTGAAGATAAATCCTGTCGGCAAGCTTAAGTCCTCTGTTACCGATAAGCTTGTCTGTGTCAGGCTTTTCAATGTCAAACGCTTTTGAAATTACTTCAAGGATTTCATCATTAAGTGAGTTTTCACCTTTAAGCTCATTTTTGTCAAAATTCCATAACCGCATTGCTGTAATAATACCAGTATTATCAGCACTTTTGCAGAAGGATATTATGTTGCTTAAATATTCTTCCATTGAAATTTCTGAACTGTTTGCTTCAAAGCTGTGGAGGGAAAAGACAATCTTATAAATAGCCTTTGATTTTAAGAGAATATCCTGCCTTTTGCTGATAAGAGTGCCGTTTGTTGTTATGACAACCCTTTTGTTGTACCTTTCAGCAATAGCAAGCAGTTTTTCAAGCTCTGGGTGGAGCAAAGGTTCACCCATAAGATGAAAATACAGATATTCTGTGAGAGGGTTAATTTCTTTTATAATACTTTCAAACTTTTCGCAGGACATAAACTCCTGTTTCCTGCTTGTTTTCGGGCAGAAGGAACAGGATAGGTTGCAGATATTTGTTATCTCAATATATATCTTTTTGAATTTTCTCATAAGAATGATTATTCCTTTTCACCTATAAAAACAAATCTATCGGGTGGATCAAGCCACATTTTCGCAGGGCGAACCCACACATCACGCTCACCA
>CALMXN010000047.1 GCA_937871145.1 uncultured Clostridia bacterium | reverse complement strand
TTATTCATAACTAATCCTGTGATTAGCTTTGGATAGAAATAAGTGGATTTTTGTGGCATTTTTTCACCTGCAAGAGCAACATCGCGAATTTCGCTGACTCTTGTTGGGTTTAAAATAAAGGAACAATTCGCTTTGCCGCTTTGAACAGCAGATACAGCTTCATCAAAATTTCTAGTATAGGTCAAATTCACCTGATTAGCCATATTTTCTTTGTCGATTCCAAAAATTCTTTCAAGTACAAGGGAATGTAAAATGCTAACATCAAGCTGACAATATGCTTCGGACATTTCAGGTAAAAAGGCTTTAATTGCGTTCTTATCCTTTAAAACCATTAATGTATAGTTTTCTCCGCCAGTATAAAGTGCAAAAGCTTTTTCATTTTTATTGTAAAAGCCAGTAAGTTTTTCATCAATTTCCGAAATATTTTTTTCAGTGGAGATATTAAAATATTTGCCGCAGTCAGCAATAAGCTTTTCAGCATCAAAATATTCTAAGTCACGAACAATTCTGTGAGTAGGGAAGACTACAAGTCCGTCATTTTCCATGTTAACGAGCATCATACAAACATATCCGCTTAAGCTATCTTCATTTGAAACACTAGTTTCGCAAAGGTGCTTGTGGAAATTCAATGCGGTTTCATATCTATGGTGTCCGTCTGCTATGTAAAGCTTTTTGTCAGAAAAAACCTTTGAAACAGCAGAAATAACACTTTCATCGTATACACACCACATTCTGTGGATAGTTCCGTCATTATCGGTAATTTCCATATCTGCCTTCCCCTGTGAACATATGTCAATCAAGGAATATGCCTTGCCGTCTTCATCCATGTACAATGAGTAAATCTGGCTGAAATTACAAAAAGTTTCGGTCATAAGGTTAAAGCGGTCTGTCTTTGCTTTTGATAAGGTTTCTTCATGAGGTAAAATTATGCCTTTTGAAAATTCCTCAAGCTTAACCAGTGAGATAAAGCCTTTTACAGACTTCCTCTCTCCGTTAGATAAAAAATCCATCTCGTATACATATATTCCGTCTTTATCGTCTTGTGCAAGTACGCCATCATCAAGCCATTCTTTTAAAGTTTTCCCGGCATCCCTATAACGATTTTCACCTTTTGGTAATTCCAGACGAATTATATTATGCGGATTGTTTTCAATAAACTTCTCACGCTGTTCATCAGATATAATATCGTATGGTGGGCAAACAAGAGAATTCAAGTCGCCACTTTTAAAACGAAGTCCTTTAAAGCCTTTAATTGTCGCCATAGCTTTACTCCCTTATGATTATTATTCGTTAGCACCACAGCACTTCTTATATTTCTTGCCACTTCCGCATGGACATGGATCATTTCTGCCAACCTTATGGCTTGTGCGCTGTGCAGGCACACTTCCATCAGATGAACCTGCGTTTGGCTCGTCTGGCTTTGCAACCTGTTCACGCTTTGGCGGTTCTTTATCACTCGTAACTTGTACTGTAAACATCATTCTTACAGTATCTTCGCGAATAGCCTCAACCATAGCATCGAACATGTCGAAGCCCTCATAACGATATTCAACAACAGGGTTTTTCTGTCCATAAGCACGAAGACCGATACCTTTTTTGAGTTCTTCCATGTCGTCAATGTGTGCCATCCACTTAGTATCAACAACCTTAAGCAGAACAACGCGCTCAATTTCACGAAGCAAATCCTTGCCGAAACTCTCCTCACGGGAATCATAGTATGCAAGTGCTCGGGTAGTTAATTTTTCGATTATTTCATCACGAGTTATATTAGCCAATTCATCAGTTGTATAGTTAAAATCAGTATCAACAGTCAGAACACCCATGAAGTGGTCACGGAGTCCTTTCAAATTCCAGTCATCGTGAATGTGCTCTTCAAGGAGATAATTCAAAACAGTTTCTGAAATCAAATCCTTAATCATTTTTATAATAAAGTCGTGAATATCTTCGCCATCAAGCACCATAGCACGCTGCTTGTAGATAATTTCACGCTGTGTGCTCATAACATCGTCGTAATTCAGAACGTTCTTTCTGATACTGAAGTTTCTGCCCTCAATCTTCTTTTGAGAAGATTCAATAACTTTAGAAAGAACCTTGCTTTCAATAGGCATATCCTCTTCAACATTTAGGGTTGTCATCATTCCTTGAAGTTTGTCGCCACCAAACAATCTCATTAAATCGTCCTCAAGTGAAATGAAGAAACGGCTTTCTCCAGGGTCGCCCTGACGGCCAGCACGACCACGCAGCTGATTGTCAATACGACGTGACTCATGTCGTTCTGTACCTAAAATGAATAAACCGCCTGCTTCTCTGACAGCCTTTGCTTTTTCCTCAACTTCAGCTTTATATTTATTATAAAGCTTCTGATAGGTATCTCTTGCAGCTAAAATTTCCTCATTATCTGTTTCAGCAAAGCCAATAGCTTCAGCAATTATTTCATCTGGGATTTCCATTTTGCGCATTTCAGCCTTAGCGGAGAATTCAGCATTACCGCCAAGCATAATATCCGTACCACGCCCAGCCATATTTGTAGCAATCGTAACAGCTTCAAATTTACCTGCCTGTGCAACAATTTCAGCTTCCCTTGCGTGCTGCTTAGCATTCAGAACATTATGTTTAATGCCCCTGCGCTTTAACATTTCGCTCAAAAGCTCGGATTTTTCAATCGAAATTGTACCAACAAGAACTGGCTGTCCTTTTTTGTTACATTCAATAATCTGCTCAATAGCAGCCATAAACTTGCCTTTTTCAGTCTTATAAACAACATCAGGCTGGTCAATTCTGACAACAGGTCTGTTTGTAGGAACTTCAATAACGTCAAGCTTGTAGATTTCTCTGAATTCATCCTCTTCGGTCATAGCAGTACCTGTCATACCTGAAAGCTTTGAGTACAAACGGAAGAAATTCTGGAAAGTTACAGTAGCAAGTGTTCTGCTTTCGTGTGCAACCTCAACCCCTTCTTTTGCCTCAATAGCCTGATGCAAGCCGTCGTTAAAACGTCTTCCCAACATCAGACGCCCTGTGAATTCATCAACAATTATTACCTCGCCGTCGTTGACAACATAGTCAATGTCAGAGTGCATAACTCCGTTAGCCTTAATTGCCTGGTTAATGTGATGCAATAAGGTCATATTATCAGCATCCATAAGGTTGATAACATTAAATGCCTTTTCAGCCTTTTTAACGCCCTGTCTTGTAATTGTAGCGGTCTTTGCTTTTTCATCAATGATGTAATCGCAATCATCGTTTGTTTCATCTTGGTCAGCCTTATCATCAAGCTCAACTACCTTTTTAAAGGTCAATGACTTAGCAAATCTATCAGCAATAGTATATAAATCAGTAGATTTATCACCGCGTCCTGAAATGATAAGCGGTGTTCTGGCTTCATCAATAAGGATTGAGTCAACTTCATCGACGATACCAAAGTTCTGCCCACGCTGAACTCTCTCTTCCTTATAAGTAACCATGTTATCACGAAGATAGTCAAAGCCTAATTCATTGTTTGTGGCATAAGTAATATCGCTGTTATAAGCCGCACGTCTTTCGTCATTGTCAAGTCCATGCAGAATTACACCGATTGAAAGACCTAAATAACGGTAAACCTTGCCCATTTCTTCTGATTGGAATTTAGCAAGATAGTCATTAACGGTAACAACATGAACGCCCTTACCGTCCAATGCGTTTAAATAAGCGGCAAGGCATGCAACCAAAGTTTTACCTTCACCGGTTCTCATTTCAGCTATACGTCCTTGATGCAAAACAATAGCACCTATGATTTGAACAGGGAAAGGACGTTTCCCCAAGACTCTGTCAGCAGCCTCACGACAGATTGCCAAAGCTTCAGGAAGAATGTCATCAAGAGTTTCGCCATTCTCCAGTCTGTCCTTTAAAATTTGAGTCTGAGACTTTAAAGTCTGCTCACTCATTGCCTTATATTCATCTTCAAGATCAAGAACCTTTTGCTTTAGGGGCTCAATTCTTGAAAGTTCCTTTTTACTGTAAGTACCAAAAATGCTATCGAGAATACCCATTGAATTTTTCCGCCTTTTCTTTAATTCTACATATTATTGCTATTTCTATTTTTTATAAATTATTCAAAATACATTATACCTTAATTTTGAAAAGTTGTCAACCAATATATTAAGAAATATAGAATAAAATGGGAGCATATTACTGTTAAAAAAAGCTTAACTGCTCACTCTGATATCCTAGTTTATAACTACGAATTATATCTTTCATGTCATATATAATTCCGAATCTATCACATTCATCAGTAAAAATACCCCACAGCTTTTTAGCA
>CALMXN010000046.1 GCA_937871145.1 uncultured Clostridia bacterium | reverse complement strand
TTTCATTGCTTCAAACGCATCAATATCTAATTTTGTTGTTGCTGCATTATCAGCATATATTTTCATTTCTTATTCCTCACTTAAACAGAGTGCAACCTTCTTCTTTAAACTCTTCGATTTTATCAAGAAGATCATCGACAGAGCAGTCAAGATAATTTGCAAGGCAATCCATACAGTAATAGTTTAAAATGTCTTCGCCTAATAATTTTTTGTTTATTCCGATAGTATCCTTTTCAGTTACGTTACAAAAGCACATAGAACATTTAATCTGCATTATTTAAATCCCTCACTGTAAATGACGGGATACTCTTGCCCTTAAATTCATCATCAAGAATACCAAGCTGAATTTTAATGATTTTTCTCATCTTCGAAGCTGGACGCAGGCAGTATTTCTGGAAATCTCTTAAATCCATTTCTTCTGCTGAACGTACATTAGGAAACAGGAGTTTCAAGTAAGCTGTACATATTCTTTTGATTGCTTCTGTATCTCGTGTATCAGAATGTTCAGGAACTTCAATAAGTTGATCTACTATGGCACGATAGCTAGCGTCTTCTCGCAGTAAGTGCATAATAGTGCAGAAATATTCTGAGTTTAATGCCCATCCCTGTATCTTGAGGTCATCGTGCATACGAGGAATTTCCCATCCTTTTATGAAACCATGAAATCTATCAAGTAATGCACTTTCATGGAATGTTACAGGTAATTCTGAGAACATACTTTCATACTCATTCATTTTATCTTGACTTATATTACCGAGAAGTATTATTCCTGAATCGGCAGAACCTTCATAGTTTCCAACTGTAAATATGCCGGATTCCATATAGCCTTTTAATGCAGCTCGCATTTCATCAATATCTGTAAAAGATATTGTCTGAACTTCATCAAGAGCAACATAGTCGTTATTGCATACAAGTCCTTGTGTTCTCTTGCTTATATCATAAAACATTTTGGCTCTTGACATTACTCCACCAGAAGAAAGCCAACCAAATTTACTCACTCGTCCAAATAAATACGATTTACCTGTACCCTTGGGAGCTAATTCTATCAAGTTCAGTCTTTTTTCAATAAAAGGAAGTAATCTTGTAATCATAGCGATCTTCTGAGATTCATCTTCATATCCAGAGGCATTATAGTCGATAGCTCCGAGAATGACGTCAATCCATTCAGATGTTGTAAATTCAGAACGTACATCCTTGTAATAATCAAGGTCAATTGTATAAGGACAGAAGTTTGTGAATCCCGTAAGCTTGATTTTCCCAACAACCTTAGGTTTTACAGTATCATCAGGATGACGATATCCAAGCTCAACTATTCCCCAGGTTTCTTTGCCCTTTACCAGTTCATCTTTGAAATTATCCCAGTCATACTGTTCAATAATTGTTTCTTTGTAGCCTAATCCGAAATCAGGCAAAGCAAATGTAATTTCCTGTGTTTTAATATTAATGTCAACAGCTATTTTGGTGAGAAACTTGACACGTTCATTTTCAAGAATTATGCGATTCTTTATACTTACCCAATCATCTTTTTTAGGTAAGTACTCCTTGATAAAATTGGATAATTCATCTATATCAAAGTTCCCATCATCATCTTCAAACTGCTTTAAAAGCCAATCTCGTAAAAATGACGGCAGGCTAAGTGCAGAGAAAAAGTTGCTTTTCTTCAAATCTTTGTAAACAACCATTTCATCAAAGCATTCTCTTAATTTATCTTGCATTTTATGCCTCCATTAAAATAGTTTATTTTCCTGTGTTCCTTCTTTTTCAACTGTAAATGAAAGCCCAGGAACAAGTAAATTCCCAGCAGAATAAACATCCGCATTATATTCACCTTTTTTCTTCAAATCAGGAAATTCAACAGTATAAAAATTATCATCTGTTGCAACAGCTTCGTAGTGTTTACCGCTCACAAATACGCTAACATCATTTAACTTTGTCTTTGAGAACAGTGTAATGGATGCTTTTTTTCTGAAGCTTACAGTAATTACTGTATCAACTATATGTATCTCAACGTTAGTATTATTAACAGATATTTCGATTATAGGAACAACGACCTCTTCAAGAGTAGCACCACCGTGAACTTCAACGTTTGCTTTTCTACCGCCTTTGAATCTGTCATAATTTGCAAGAACCCAATAATCACGTTCTTCAGTAGAACAAGTTGGTTTGCTTTCAATATCTGTTTTAGGGCAGCATCTTCCTGAATGTTCTCCTTTAACAGTCATTTCCCACTGGTTCTCTTTCTCACTTATTACTGCAAGACGTGATGCACCGTGGTCAGAAACCATTATAACTTTGCTGCACTCATCTTTGATGAGTTTCGTTCGTATTCTGTCTAACGTTTCGTCAATGATAGAAAGCTCTTTTACCAAATGTATCGGAAGATGTGTCTGTCTATAGTCATAGTCATATTTACCGTGATGTTTTATTTCATCAATTTCCTTTATAGAAATTACAGGCAAACCTAATTCTTCATATGTTTTTACAAACTCCTTGTTATAACAAGTCAAAGAAGGTAATTCAGAATAGCATACTGTCACACGAGCTTTTAAGCTTTTCTGATGACATTTTGCAAGAATAAAACCTAGATATTCTACGCCCATAGCATCCATAAAGTAAAGCTGAGAATTTGTTTTATCTATGTTGTCCAATTTAGAAGTTCTTGGTTCAAGTAACAAAGTAAATTCACGCTTTTCTGCCTGTTCCTCAACTTTGGTTTCAAATTCAGGGAATACTTTATTGATGATCTTTTGATACTTATACTGCTGAAAATAATCGTCAAGCAGTTTGTTTTTGAAACGATAAGGAGAAAGATAATCGTTAAGATCTAGATACACTGTGGAAAGAATAATTTCCAAATTCTTTAGTTCAAAATCCGCTCCGTATTTATCAAGAAATTCAAATACACAATTCTTTTCAAGCAATGATAAATCCGTAAGATAATATATTTCTTTATCAGTTTTTGATTTTGACATCTTGCAATAATCTTCTATTTCTTCAGCGTATTCGCTGAAATACTTCAGTATTGTTTTTCTTTCCGAGTATAGCTTAGCAAAATTCTTATCTGTTTCTTTAACGCTTAAAAGCATACGGAACATTTGACGAATAAAATCTTTTTGACTATTTGACGAGGTGATAACCATACTTAGGTATTCGTTGTTTGATGTTCCAAACATTTTGAGTGCAAGGAAATAAAGCCATTTCTTTTCTTCTTCAAAGTTCTCATAATTAGGCAATATATATTCAAGGTTTTTGAAGCTGCCAAAAACAGATGAAATAGCTTCTTCCCAACATGAGTTTAAGTCAAATAGTGACAAAGCATAGGACCATTGTTCCTCTGTACCAAGAGATGAACCGAAACTATGTGTAGTATTATCTTTTTGACAAAGAACGTCATAAGAACTGCTTAAATCGCTGATAGAGTATAATGATGACAGATAAGATGACCTTTTTTTCTGAGTTATAACATATAATCTATTACATTCCTCTGTTTCGATAGCATGAGCAATAGAGTGGATACCTGTATATGTGAATATATTCTGAGACAAAGGAAGGTCTTTACATGCAAAAACAAGTTCAGGTAGTTTTTTTGCCTCAGCATTACTAATGAATATACGCTGTTTGATTCGTGGATCAGGAAATCTTAATAATTCTGCGCAGCAGAATGTAAGGAAAACAACTATGCCTGATGTATGTAATCCTGATATATCTTTCCCTACACGACGCTCTTCCGATCTGTTTTAAGTTCTCGTTCACCATTAAACCTTACAAATGATGTAAGCTCTGTAACAAGGATATTTCCGTTTTTTCGAGATACAACATCATAAAGGTTGTCAAGACGAGGCAACTCATCATTTTTGCAATAGTCAGATGCTGAGATAATTATGGTGTTTCCAACGCTGAAATGAGCAATAATTTCGTTCATTTCTGATTTTGTATGAACATCAACTATGTAAGTTTGAGGATTTTGGGACGCAAAATGCTTTTCAATTACACTTATGCAAGAGCTGTTCATCATAGCACACCTCATTTTTCTTTAATTATTTCCATACCGATAACCATATTATCAGCAATCATTTCCTTTAAGTAACGTTTTAAATCGGTAGGATCCATGTCATCAATCTTTTCAAGAGCTTTTTTGTATCCATCAGCGTTATATTTAACTTCAGCATACTGTTTGACTTTTTTCTCGACTTCAGGTAGTCCAAACCATTCGTAAGGATCTGATGTAATTCTTTCATCGAGGTACTTCTTGACATCCTCTACATCAGTAAGCATAACAGAATAGCTTCGTATTATG
>CALMXN010000045.1 GCA_937871145.1 uncultured Clostridia bacterium | reverse complement strand
CTCTTTCCCTACACGACGCTCTTCCGATCTTTGTAGGAAACAAGCTATTGGTATATTTATCACGTGGCGAGGTTAAAACAATTATTGATAAGTTTTTAAAAGAGATTTTTCAACAAAAGTTAGATGAATGCTTTGGGCATTATTATAAAATTACTGGCTTAATGCCAAAAAAGGTTACCGCAAAAAAACTTAGCAGAAGCTGGGGAAGATGCAGTTCTGACGGGAATATTTCCATCAGTAATAAGCTTGTTCATTATCCGTCTGTTGCACTTGAATATGTTGTTCTGCATGAAATATGCCACTTGAAATATATGAACCACTCAAAAGAATTCTGGAATATGGTTGCATACTATATGCCTGAATATAAGGAAGTCAGAAATCTTTTAAAATAAAGGGGATAGAATTATGCTTGAAGCAACTCGATACGAAAAGCCTGATAAAAAAGACAGCAAGGCTCTTTCAAAGCAACTCAGGGAAGAACTTTTCAAACTTCAGCAGGATATAAAAAAAGCACAGTTCCCTGTTATGATAGTGTTCGAAGGCTTTGGTGGAGCTGGAAAAGGTGATGTAATAAGTAGCCTCATCTCTGAACTTGATCCAAGGCTTTTTGAAGTAATTTCAAATTTCTCATCAGATTGTCCAGAAAGTGAAAAACCATTCTTTTATAGATACTGGCGCGATATTCCAAGCAAAGGGACAATTTCAATCCTTAACAGAAGCTGGTATCAGGAAACTGTAAATCAATGCTTTGATAATGAGTTATCCAAAAAACAACTTGAAAAACGATATTCCCCAATCAATACATTTGAGCGTCAGCTTTCAGATGACGGGTATCTTATAATAAAAATATTTTTAAACATTGATAAAAAGGAACAGCACAAGCGATTTGAAAAGCTTTTGAGTTCTGACGTGACAAGCTGGCGTGTAAATCAGAAGGATATAAAGCATAACAAGAATTTTGATAGGTATAGTGGAATTTTTGATGCACTTATAGAAAATACAAGCACTGTTTTTGCACCCTGGCACGTGGACGATTCAACAGATAAGAGCTATGCAAAGCTTGAGGCTTTAAGGCTTGTGGTGAATTCAATCAACGCAAGAATATCCCTTAACGCAACGGGTGTTGGTGGGAAGATAACCGCAAAAGTCATACCTGAAAAGTTTGAAATTACAAAGAATAAAAAGCTATGTGATGTTGATCTTATGCCGACTCTTGACGAGGAGAAGTATGAAAAGGAACTTAAAAAGCAACAGGAAAAGCTAAATAAGCTTCAGAATATAGCTTTTGTTAAAAGAGTCCCTGTAATAATCGCATTTGAGGGCTGGGATGCTGCTGGTAAGGGCGGAGCAATCCGAAGAGTATCGTCTGCACTTGATCCTCGTGGCTATGATGCTGTGCCTATTGCCGCACCTCAGGGTGATGAGGCGAAAAAGCATTATCTCTGGCGGTTCTGGAATCATATTCCGTCAAACGGATCTTTTACGATTTTTGACAGAACGTGGTACGGACGTGTTATGGTTGAAAAAATTGAAAAATTCACGGACGAAAAGCGTTGCAATATGGCTTATCAGGAAATTAATGAGTTTGAAAAAGAACTTTATGACAGCGGAATGGTGATATTGAAATTCTGGCTCCATATCAGTAAGGATGAGCAGGAAAAGCGATTCAATGACCGACAGAGTAATCCTGATAAGCAATGGAAGATTACCGATGAGATCGGAAGAGCGTCGTGTAGGGAAAGAG
>CALMXN010000044.1 GCA_937871145.1 uncultured Clostridia bacterium | reverse complement strand
AAAGCTTCTGGACAAATTCAGAATTTTCATCAACGTGGTGTGGCTCATCACCCTGAATATCTGTTATCTCAAAGCCATATTGTGATAATGAAGCTGACAGCTTGTCGGAGACTTTTTTCATATTATCACAGACAGGGAATCTTATATCGACCTTTCCTGTGCCTTTTCCATTTTCAAAATCCAAAACACTAAAGGTGAGTGTCAAGTTGCCTGAAATTTCATCAGAGGATTTTACCCCGCTTGATGCTCCGTCGGTTTCATTATACGGGAAAAGCTTTGAAAGTGATGCAATATATTCAAAGCTTGTGCTGTTTGCCACGTTCATTTCTGATAAAAGCTTTATTAATCCTGTGAGAGCATTGTTACCCTTTTCAGGAGTTGATGCGTGTGCGCCTGTGCCTTTTGCTGTGATAGTTATATTATTAGCTGAAGCTTCAACATCAAATTTTAATGTTGAGTTGTTTGATGAAATATAGCTTTTTATTTCCTGCTCAGTAAATCCCGCTATATGCGCAACTGCTTCTGCTGGGACGGCGTTTATGATTTTCCCACCTGAAAGCTTAATTATTTTCTTTTCAGATGTATCTTCTGGAATGTTTTTTGAAAAAGTAATTCTCAGCATACCTTTTTCAATATTTATTACAGGATAATCGCCGTCAGGCGTAAAAAGCATTGGTGGCATACTTTCCTTTTTTAGATAGTATTTTAAGTCAGCTGAGCCATTTTCTTCATTTGTGCCGACAATCATTCTCACTTTTTTTGAAAGCTTTATTCCACTTTCCCTCACTGCCATTAATGCAAATAAAGTTGCCACTGCAGGGCCTTTATCATCAATTGTACCTCGTCCGATTAGCTTTCCGTCCTTGACTGTGAGTTCAAAAGGCGGATATGTCCAGCCCTTGCCCTCAGGCACAACATCAAGATGACAGAGTATTCCGAGGTCAGGCTCGCCCTCGCATAAATCAATTGTTCCGACATAATTATCAATATTTCTTGTGATAAAGCCGTTTTCTTTTGCTATTGAAAGCATCTTTTCCAGTACTTCTGCTGGATATTCGCCAAAAGGCATATCAGCTTTTTCTTCACCCATCACACTTGGTATTTTTATTAATTGTGAAAGTGTTTCTATCATCTGTTCCTTATGGTTATCTATAAAAGTATCTATATTCGTGTTCATAAGTCCTCCTGCGATTTATTGATATTTATATTATATCTTATTTATATCGATTTTAAAACACAAATAAAAAAACTGATGCATTTTCATACATCAGTAATTTAAAGTTTTATTTATAATTTTCAGGAATAAATACTCTGTTTGAAGAAGCAAGCATATCAATAGCATTCTGATAATCTACATAATATTTTTTGTAATTACCTGGCTTTATGTAAACATTAACGGTTGTAATACCAGCCTGTTCAAAAGCACCAGTAAATTCACCGTAGAAATTCTTACTCTTAAACAAGTGTTTTTCGCCTGTCATTGTGTCAAAATATGAACAATAAATATTCCAAGGGCATCTTCCGTTAACTCTGATAGAAGTATTCATCTGAACAGCATCTATCTGAGCCTGAATACTTTCACCGTCGTGAATCATTTTATTTTTTGTAATAGAATTTATAATCATTACAACTATCGGAATTATTCCGACCAATGCAAATATGGTTCCTATTAATATTGCCACTATATTACCATTAGCGTCTGATTCGCTGATAAAATCATCAGGATCGTCTGGGTTATAGTATATTTTGATTCTATTGCCTACGTGCATTCCTGAATTATATGAATTAATCTCACCATCATATTTTTTCCCGTCAACATAAAAACTTACAAAAACATCATGCTCGGTTCTTCTGTCATCGCCTGAGCCTGTTGTGCGTGTATTTATGTCTGTTATTGTTGCCTGAGCTGTTTTGCTGTTTTTAATAAATTCTTCATCAGAATTCTTCTGGTTAAAACCAAAAAACATCACTGCAATTCCTGATATAGCAAAAATGCCAAAAAAGAAAACAAGGAAAACTTTCTTCATAAAATAACCTCCCAATGTTAATAAAATTATTATACAGTACAA
>CALMXN010000043.1 GCA_937871145.1 uncultured Clostridia bacterium | reverse complement strand
AATTGCTATGTGGTATAATTTATCAGACAGAAAAGTTCAGGAGGACAAAAAATGTACATACCAGAGAAATATAAAAATATTAATATAGTTGCCCCTGTCACATTAGTAGTAGTTTTGCTTATCTGGCAGATTGGGATAAATAGGACTGGATACATTTATGACAAGTATAGAAAAGATTATACAAAGCTACTTATATCAGACGTCTTGATTTCAACAGCGATAATATCTATAAGTTCACTGATAGCATTCTTTGTCCTGAGATATATCCTCATTAATTCAACAGTAGGAAAAAAGAATGAAAGCCAGATGATGTTGAATAGATTTGTATTAATAGGATGTGGCTGTATACTTCTGTTTGGTTTGTTCAAGGGCTATACCTGTCTACCAGCGGTACATAATTATGCCGTCTTAAATAATTTAGGGGAAGAAGCAAGTACAGTTCTGAAAATTATTAAGGAATATAAAAAGATACACATTTTATCAACCTGTATATACACCACAGTAAGTGCACTTATTCTATATTTCACAGGAATGCTTATGTCGAGAAAATCATTTCAATAGTCGAGAACTTTTAAAACAGAATAGAGGGAATGTTATCAAAAAGTTTTTATTATTACTAATGACAGTTATATCTTTGTTTGCATTAGCCGGATGCGGCTCTGATAAAGACTTACCTGATACATGTCCACATCCAAATGTTATTACAGGAAAGATTATTGAAATTAAGGATAACAATACTATTTTGCTTCAAATAACAGAAGAACGCGGTGGATATAAGGTTGATGATAAGATTTTAATAAGTTATAAAAGAATAATATCGATAGATAGAAATGATCCTGATGGAAAGCAAACTAAAATTACACCAGTATTAAATGATGAGGTAGCTACACATTTCTGGCCTGATGAGCTTAAGAAAAAGGATGGATATGATTACGTTGAAGTCGATTGCGTAGAAAAGTATATTTATTAATAATAACCAGCCACAGGATATTGTCCCGTGGCTGGCCTTTTTTAGTTTTCAGTTCGTTTTACTTTTGATATTACAAGAGTTATTGTGAGGAATGCTAACGAGAAGAGAAGCTCAATACCTAAGCATAAATAATAGTCTTTTATATTCGAGAATGAATAGTCAGTAACAGATGCAACTGTGTTGTTTGCTTTTACAAACCAGTAAACCGGATTGACAACAGCTGTTGCCTTGACACCGTCGCCTAAGAATTCCTGTGGAACAAATGAACCACCGAGGAAGCAGGAACCAAGCACAACTACGTTTGCTACGGCATCAAGTGATTTCCTTGTTACTACCGAAGACAACAGGTAAGCTAAGTTGAGTGCAACCAGTACGAATATAAACATATTCAGAATATGGAGCATTCCGGCAGTAGTAGCAATATTAACATCAAACATTACAATACCAAGTGTCAGTACAACAAAGAACATTCCGAGTGAAACCACAAAGTGACCAAGACCTATCTGCATATTATAGTTTGATAGTGACATTGTAGAGCAGTTAATACGTCGTTTGATGTCCTTGCTCCTGAATGAGAAGCTTACTGTACCGATTGAAACAATAAGTATTGTCATAATGATAAAGCAGGAATAATTATAGAAAATGCTCTTTCCACTCATGTGGGAACGTACTGAATTGTTTTCAAGAACAACCTTTGTGCTGTTTGAAAGGTCAGCGTCAATCTTTTTTATAATTTCATCCATACTTAAGTTTGTGCTTTGCTGATACATGTTGTAGGTTGAAAGATAGTTGTTGATAATTATATCAGCAATATTGCCATTTGTCGCATCCGGGAATTTTTCAAGCTTGAGGTTAATTGGATTCTTACTAACAAAAGCATCTCCAAAGCCCTCAGGGATTGTCACTATACATGAAGTATCACGATAGAACAATGCTTTCTGCTTTGCATTAGTATTGTTTTCAATTTTAAACTGCTTTGTGTTTTTCTCGACATAATCAAGAAATTTATCAGTAAATTCGCTGTCATCATTGTTGAAGATTGTAATAGTCGGCTTTTCTTTCTTAAAGCTTTTGTTG
The DNA here is from genome assembly GCA_937871145.1 of uncultured Clostridia bacterium. Classification (GTDB taxonomy): domain Bacteria; phylum Bacillota; class Clostridia; order Oscillospirales; family Ruminococcaceae; genus SZUA-444. The sequence continues at coordinate 2,211 of CALMXN010000043.1, read as the reverse complement.
TTTTCTTCAGGAATTGACATGAATATAGTTGCAATTAATACAGCTATAGCAAGATTTATTATAATTGCAACTAAAGCACCATTCTTCAGAATTTTAAAATAAGTCTTAAATACTCTCATATTTCTGCCTCCTTAGTATCAAGCATGAAGTTAAGAAGAGTACAATTCCGGCACCTGTGAGAATTGCAAGTCTTGTAAAGTACATCTGCATTGAATCAAAGTAATAAAGTGAAATCAGTCCGTCGGAAATCAATGAGGCTGGGTTAATATAAGCAATGACAGGAATTTTATTTTCAATAGCACCTTTAGCCTGTGCAGCAAACAATCCTGCAACGCCACAGCTTGTAAGGCATATTGCATTTAAAATTGCACTTTTAACCATAATCTTTCCTTTGCAGGCTACACCGACAAAGTTTCCAAGGCTTATTGAAGCAAAGATTGCTAAATAACAGATAAGAAGGAGCCATCCTGAGATATTACCAATATTATAATTGAGAATATATTTGATATATAAAAGCAGCATTGTTGTGCCGAAGCATTGTGTAACCATATCAGCAGCAATACTTGCGCCGAATAGTGTCAGCTTACTTGCGGGAGCAATATTCTGTCTTGCACCGATAACTGTCTGGTTGCCCTGAATGTCAGCAACAGAATAAATAGAAGTCATTGATGCTGAAAGTATAGTCATTGCAATAAGTGCAAAGAAGAAGATTGTATAAGGGTCATTGTTCTTGCTTTCACCAATGTCATCTTCAGTGAAGCTCTGTTGCTCTCCAAGAAGCTTATTAAGATTTGTTTTGTCACCAGTCGGGTTGATTTTATATATGTTTGTGACTGTGCTTGTTGTCTGTGAGATTTTGTCGAGTATGGTTTTTACAATTGTTTCTGACATTCCGTTTTCCTTGATAGTCAGTTCTACCTCAGAATTCTTTATATTGATGATTGCTGTGACTTTTCCGTCCTTCATCATTGTGTCAGCCTTACTCTGTGATGTGACAGTTGAATCAAAGACATTTACATCCTTGAATGTTTTAATAAAATGCTCGCCTGAATTGTCTTCGTCGACAATAGCAACCTTTACACCGTCGAGTGTATCAAGCTTTTGAAGATTGCCGAAAGTAGCGTAGAATAATGTTGCAAGAATAATAGGGAAGAACAAGGTCCAGAAGATGTTCTGCTTCTGCTTGAAGTTCCTCATTACTTTGTATTTGAATGTTCTGAAAAACATGTTTTCCCCCTAATCCCTTAATTCTTTTCCTGTTATTTCAAGGAAAACGTCATTAAGTGTCGGAAGTTCTGAGTATATCTTGCCATAGCTTATCTTGTGGCTGTTAATGAATGTGATAATATTAGCAAGTTCAGATGCTCCGGCTTTGGTTCTAATAGTAAGAATATTGTTGTCATCAAGGTCAGCACTGACAACATTTTTGTTATCTCTGATCTGTTCAAGTTGTTCCTCTGAAATCTTGAATGTCTCAACAACAATTTTTTCACCGTGAGAAATCATATCCTTGAGCTCTTCCTTTGTACCGGAAGCAATTACGCGACCTTTATCAAGAATAGCAATTCTTGTGCAGATCTGTTCAACTTCTTCCATATAGTGTGATGTATAGATAATTGTTGCACCGTTTCGGTTAAGCTCGCATATTCCTTCAAGGATGTTGTTTCTGCTCTGTGGGTCAACAGCAACAGTCGGCTCATCAAGAATGATAAGCTTTGGCTTATGTACAATACCACAGGCAATGTTAAGTCTTCTTAAAAGTCCGCCACTGAGCTTTTTAGGGAGGAACTTTCGAAAGTCCTCAAGTCCGACGAACTTTATAGCATCCTCGACATATTGCTTTCTTGTGTTGTTGTCAGAGATGTATAATCCGCAGAAGTAATCAATATTCTGATAAACAGTAAGTTCATCAAATACAGCAACATTCTGCATAATGATTCCGATATCCTTTTTTATGTCATATGAGGAAGGTTTCATTTCTTTACCGAAAACTAAAATGCTTCCTTTATCATATTTAAGAAGTGAAAGAATACAGTTTATTGCTGTTGTCTTTCCTGAACCGTTTGGTCCTAAAAGACCAAATATTTCGCCTTCGTTTACCTCAAAGCTGAGGTTATCGAGTGCTGTAAGCGTCTTGTACCTTTTTACGAGGTTTTCAACTTTAACTACCATAAAAAATCTCCTGTCATTTTTGATGTTTTAGGCGCCACA
>CALMXN010000042.1 GCA_937871145.1 uncultured Clostridia bacterium | reverse complement strand
CGGCACAGATAAAGAGAAATATTATTCATTTTACTTCCAAAGGTGCAATGAATATAGATGGTCTTGGACCTGCTATTGTTGAGGTTTTGCTTGATAAAGGCTTGATTAAATCTGTTGCAGATTTATATGAAATAAAAGTTGAAGATTTATTGGCTATTGATCGATTTAAGGAAAAGTCAGCGAATAATCTTGTTAGTGCAATTGAAAAATCCAAATTGAATTCTCTTGACAGGCTGATTTTCGGCCTTGGGATAAGAAATATAGGACAAGCTTCCGCCAAGTTACTATGCGATAAATTTGGTAATATAGAAAATATTATTTCAGCGTCTGCAGATGAGATTGCTGATATTGAAGGTTTTGGCGAGGTAATGGCTGATAGTGTAGTAAAATCTTTCAAGGAAAAGCACAGGTTTGAACTGATTGAGCGATTAAAAAGCTATGGAGTAAATACAAGATATAACAAAGCCATTGCTGATACAAAATTTGCTGGTATGACTTTTGTTCTTACTGGAGCTTTGCCAACAATGACACGAGATGAAGCTAAAGAAATTATAGAAAATAATGGTGGTAAGGCATCATCATCAGTTTCTAAAAAGACAAGCTATGTACTTGCTGGTGAGGATGCAGGAAGTAAACTCACAAAAGCACAGGAGCTTGGCGTGAAAATTATTGACGAAAATGAATTTAAAGCTATGCTTGAAAATAAATAGGAGGACATATGAATATTGATATTAAACACATTGCAAAGCTGTCAAGATTAAGAATTGAAGACAGTGAGCTTGAAAAGTTTGAAAAAGAAATGCAGAACATTGTTGATATGGTTGAAAAGTTGCCTGATATTGACGATGAGCTTATTCTTGATGCTGCAAATCCTATGAGATTGAGGGAAGATGTTGCAGTGAATGACAAATTTACAAGAAATGAACTTCTGAAGAATGCACCACATGTTCAGGCTGGATGCCTTGTCGTGCCAAAAACAGTAGAATAGGAGTTGGATAAATTGAATTTATACGAAAAAAGTGCTTCTGAGCTATCAGAAATGCTCAGAAATAAAAAAATATCTTCAACAGAGCTCACTAATTCTGTTTTTGAACGTATAGAAAAGGTTGAGGATAAAGTTGATGCTTATACTACATTAGCAAAAGAATCTGCTTTACAGACAGCAAAAGATATTGATGAAAAGCTTGCAAAAGGTGAAAATCTTCACGCTCTTGCTGGAATTCCAATCGGAATAAAAGATAATATCTCAACAAAAGGCTTGAGGACAACCTGTGCTTCCAAAATGCTTGAAAATTATGAACCGCCATTTAATGCAACAGTAATAGAAAAAATCAACAATGCTGGAATGGTAATAACAGGTAAGCTTAATATGGATGAATTTGCAATGGGTTCATCAACAGAAAATTCTCATTTTAAGAAAACTAAGAACCCTAATGACCTTACAAGAGTTCCTGGTGGATCATCAGGCGGTAGTGCTGCTGCTGTTGCTGCTTGTGAAGCTGTTGTTTCACTTGGTTCAGATACAGGTGGATCAATCCGTCAGCCTGCATCTTACTGTGGTGTTGTCGGTCTGAAGCCAACATACAGTAGCGTTTCACGTTACGGACTTGTTGCTTTTGCATCATCACTTGATCAGATAGGACCTATAGGAAGATGCGTAAAAGACGTTGCTATGCTTCAGTCTGTAATTAATGGCTATGATAAAAAAGACTCAACATCGAGTTTTAGAGAGTATACGGATATATCTGCTAACTTAAAGCAGAATGTAATGGGACTTAGAATAGGCATTCCTAAAGAGTATTTTGGTGAGGGAATTGATTCACACGTTAAAGATGCTGTGATGAATGCTGTTAAAGATTTAGAAAAGCAGGGTGCAGTTGTTAAAGAAATCAGCTTGCCATCAACAGACTATGCTTTGTCTGCCTAT
>CALMXN010000041.1 GCA_937871145.1 uncultured Clostridia bacterium | reverse complement strand
TGTGTACGTTCCCAGCCTTTCTGTCTGCCGTAATCAACAAAATATCTCGGATTAGTGAATGCTCGCCAGCCCTCAACGCTGTTATTCATAATATCGTTAATCTCTCGAATTTCCCATTGCTTTGGCTCATTAAGCCCTTGTTTCAAAGCCTCGCTGTAAAGCTGTTTTGAGCAAACAATATCGCCATGAAAGCCGTCAAGAAAGCCCTGTATTACGCCGACCTTTGTATCTTCGGGCATAAAGTGTTGTTGCAGTACCGCAAGATTTTTCTGCATTTCAGGCGAAAGTGATAGCTTGTATTTTCCGCTACGATAAATTGTCATAGCCTCCGCCCACATCTGATTGATATACCCCCTTGATTGCTTTTCATCATCAAGAATATGACAATCGGCTTTTTCGGGATAAACCATAACAGGCAGAAAACGACGGTTTCCTGTTCGGTCAAGAGGCAGGAAGTCAAGTGCATTGGAAGTTCCTCCGAATACGCATTGCCTTAGCCTATCCTGTGGGTGAGTTTCGTATGGGATTTTGTAATTGTCCTTTTGCTTGCTGAGAAAAGATTTCGTTTCCTCAATGCTCTTAGAATTTGCTGTCGCAAGCATTTCAGACATTTCCATTATCCAATGTCCCTGTAATTTTCGATAAACGTTATCATCATCAAGCTTTCGTATATCGTCAGAAAACCATTCGTCTTTTATGGCAAGTAGACGAAAGAACGTTGATTTTCCTGCACCTTGTCCGCCCACAAGACAGAGCATAACCTCGAACTTACAGCCAGGTTTAAACACTCTGTTTATTGCTCCAAGCATAAACAGCTTTAACGCCTCAAAGGTATAATCGTCGGTTTCAGAGCCGAGAAAATGGCGCAAAGCGTATCGAATACGCTCCGTTTTGTCCCATTGGAGATTATTCAGGTAATCACATATCGGGTGATATTCATTTTCGTTAGCAACAATGCGAATGGCGTTGTCAATTTTGCTTTCCACAATAAGCCCATAATTGTTTTCAAAATAAAGCTGAATATATCTCATATCCGTATCTGTAAGCGGTGGTGTCGTCCTGTTCCAGCCGAGTGGCTTTACAATATCAACACGTTCAGTAAGAGCATTATGACAGATTGCACCTTGCAAAAGTCTGTCCTGCTGAAAAACTGTCAAGCAATTCTGAATTGTATTCTTGACTTCACCTTTTCCGCTAGATTTGAGCGTTGGTTTCAGCTCATCAGCCGACAAGCTCGGTTGTATTCCGTTTATCACAAGCTCCAATTCCTGTTGCTTTTTCGGGCTTAAATCCTGCAATTCGTTGTTCAAGTTTTATCACGTCCTTTCCTGTCATAGCGACAACATCTGCTTTTTCTGCTGTCGTTCCCATTGTCAAAATATCAAGCAGATATTCCACATAATCTGTTTTTAGCAACGCCTCCTCAAACAATGGGTGTAGTTCTTCGACCTCTGACTTCGGGGCGAGCTTTGTTTTCCATTCTCGGAGTAATTTCGCATAGTCACATAAAGCACAAAAAACACGCTTTTCGGCAAGTTTGTACTTCTCTTCATTAAGCCTTTTTATAATGCTGGGCTTAGGGCTGTAATGCTCGTTATTGTCAAAATTGATACCGAAATCATACGCTAATTTCTCGGCTGCGTCTTTCGGAGAGAGTGAAAAAAGCTTTTCTACAAAGTTAATCACATCACCGTCCTCGCCACAACCAAAACAATGAAATCTCTTATCGACTTTCATTGACGGCGTTTTATCTGCGTGAAATGGGCAACAGATCATACCATTATGCTTGACTTCAAGTCCGTATCGTTCGGCTGCCTGCCTCGTTGTCACGCTTTCTTTTACTGCTTGAAAAATATTCATAAATCACTTCCTCTCAAAAATAGCTCCAAAAGCACAAAAAGTTGCACAAAAACGTGCAACTTTTCATCTTTCGGGCATAAAAAAACAGCCGAGGTTTTTTCTCGACTGTTATGTAAAGCTTTGTTTTATTACTATTGATTTTTGCTGTATATTTCTTCAAATATTTTCTTTTTTATATCCCAATATTCTTTAGCGAATTCTATATAGCGATGTACATCATCAGCATTATTAATGGGCTTTTCCCCGTTTTTGATCAACTTATTTATGAAATCCTTATTATCAATGAAATAGATTTTTTTACAATAGTCAAATATACAACTAAATGAATTCAAATAATTTTCTAAATTCGCATTGTTGTATTCCCCAGCATTTTTTATTATTTCTGCTGTTTTCCTGGCTTTCTCATCGAGTTTATAATACGCGTCTAGTAAAAAAACAAAACTATCTAATCTGTCGAGATATTCATATTTGTTTCTGGATAATAAAACACCTTTTGATTTATATCCTTGCATATTTCCAGATGATTGTATCAAAGAGAAATTTAACAAGTTATGGTGCATATTATTGCAATAATCCAAATTTTTAAAATTTTCTTCAAGTTTATCTTTATCAATTTTTTTATCTATATATGCAGTGAATAAAATTTTCTTAAATACAGGATATTTGTACTGATTAAAATTAAAATCAGTTTCACCTCTAAGTTTAAGACACGCCTGATAATATTTATTTCCATTTAGATCTGTGCTTTCCACGAGTTCTTTTGGCAAAGCAAATAAACTATTATAATAGCTTAGTGGCTCATTAACATAGTAACCATTGCGTATATATTCAAAAAAACTAGGGTTATTAACATTATAACAATTTATTCCGTTCCAGTGTTCTTTTGTATAAACTTTATTATAATGTTCCCACGCCTTTGGCGACGAATCTGCATCAAAATTATAGTTTATACCTCTGAAAGATTGATTAGATTCAATTTTATTGTTAAATATATCCACAATGTCCTCCCAGATTTATTGATTTTATGCTATATTGTAGCACATAAAAACAACTTTTTCAATATGTAAACGCCCGAAAACTCGGGCAAAAAATCACTCCAATTCACTTGATTTTTTCTTCTGCTTATC
>CALMXN010000040.1 GCA_937871145.1 uncultured Clostridia bacterium | reverse complement strand
AAAAAGAGAATAGTTCTGCAGCAGATACATCAAAATCAGACAGTTCAAAGGAAGATAGCTCAAAGGAAGACAGCTCAAAAGAAGACAGCTCGGAAGCTGAGAAACCTGCACCAGTAACTGATGCTAAGTTAGGTAGCAAATGGGATTCAAAGCAGTTCTCAATTGATGGTAAAGTATTTACTCTTCCATGTAAGCTTTCAGACCTTAAAGCAATCGGCTTCGAGCCAACAAGCAATGGTGACTTTATCATTAATCCAAAACAAGGCGCATATGGCACAAGTTTAAAGAATGCTAAAGATGTTAGGATTACTGGTACATATTATAATTTCTCCGATAAAGCCCTTCCTCTTACAGATTGTTCATTAGCTGACCTTAGTGTTGATACCTACACTTCAGCAAACAAGACTTTTAACATTATTTTCCCAGGTAACATAACATTGAATTCAACTAAAGACGATGTTATTAAAGCATACGGAACTCCGACAAAAATGACAGATGAAAAAGATTCCTCACTTATATTCATAAATTATGAAAATTCCAATCATGATAAACTTGAAATTCAGATTAGCCGTAAGACAGGTACAATTCGTAGTTATTACAGAACAATAACCTAATTTATTGTATTGAAACAGCATGAATGCTTGTATTGGCATTCATGCTGTTTTGTGTTATAATGAAAGCACTTTCTGAAGAAAGGGTGTTTTATATAAAAAAGAAAAATCACGGCAAGAGGGCTTTTTTTCTGACTCTTGCTTCACTTATATGCTTATATCTCCTTACATATATCTTTAATTTCATTATTGAAGTTAATACCTATAAAATAAAAAGTACGAAGGTTAACAAAAAAGTCCGTGTAGCTCTCATTTCCGACCTTCACAACAGCAGATACGGCAAGTCGCAGAAGAACATCATACGAAAAATAGATGCTCAGAAGCCTGATGTAATTCTATATAGTGGAGATATCGCAGAGGATTACAAGGGTAATAAAAATGCCTTTGAGCTTGTGACAAAACTTGCTGAAAAATATCCTTGCTATTATGTTTCAGGCAATCATGAGTGCAGAAGTGGAAATCTCAAGGAAATCAAAGATAAGATGAGACAGTGTGGCGCTGTTGTACTTGAGGGCGAAGGAGAAACTATTGATATAAACGGGCAGAAGATTAATATCTGTGGCGTTGATGATTATTTTATCGGTGAACAACGCTTTATAAAACAGCTTGATAATGCTGTTTCAGATATTGATATGAAGAACTACACGATTTTAATTTCTCATCGTCCTGACCTTGAGGAAATTTATAAAAATTATAATTTTGACCTTATTGTTTCAGGACATAACCATGGCGGGCAATGGAGAATCCCACACATATTTAACAACGGACTTATCTGCCCTGATGCTAAATTATTCCCTGAATACACGACAGGCAAACGCACAATAGGAAATTCTCAGCAGATAGTCAGCAGAGGATTATCCAAACTGACTCCCCCACTATCAAGAGTTTTCAATTCACCGGAAGTAATAATCATTGACATTGAACCATAGATTTATATTTTTGCCTTAATATAATTGACTTTAGTTGAAAAATGTGAGAAAATAAGGTAAATATTATGAGGCGGTGAAGTATGAAGCAAAATCTTACCTTTCAACAGAAATTTATTAAAGTCATGCTTATATTCTGGTTATGGGTCGTTGCTTTTATTGTGTGTGCTTTAATATTATATTGTCTTGAATTGCCGGAACACATCAGCAGAATTATATTTTTCTCATTACTCCCGATAACGTTTTTTGCTTCTGTTATTATTTATTATTTATTAAAGAGGCATAGCAACAAGCAGTTTAAAGCTATCCGTAAGCTTATTGCGGATTACGGACCAGGTGAAAAATGCACTAAAGGAATACAGCTGATTATTGATCAGGAAAAAAATCCTACCTTAAGTAATTTATTTAAATTCATCCTTGCAAATATTTATATAAGTGAAATGGCTGATGCCAAAAAGGCACTTGAAGTACTTGAAACTGTCGACCGCGTTGAATTATTTAAAAACAAGGATAATTATTTAAAATCAATGCAGGCCAAATATTATTACCTGCTTTTTATCAGCTACAGCTTGTTTGACAACAATGAGGCAATATGTGAAGTTTATAACGAGGCTTTACCTCTCTTCAAATTGTTCTATGATAATGATTCGCACAGGCTTATGTGGAATTCAATTAATTTTGATAGGCAAAAGGCACAGGGCAATTATGATGATGCACTAAAGATTATAAAACCATATCTAAATAGCGAGGATTTTAAGATAAAAACTGCTACTTCACTTGATTTTGCTGATATTTACATAAAAACAGGAAGGCTTGATGAAGCTGAAAAAATTCTCAATGAGTTTGATTCAAGGCAGAATAATGTTGCAATGAACAAAATATACAATATTATCTCCGATAGATTACAAAAAGTAAAAGAAAATAATCCAGTATAATTAAAGCGGGTTTAGTACCCGCTTTTTATTTTTCATAATTTTTAGTTGGTATTATTTTTATTTGTTATATATATTTACCAAAAAAGATTATATTTGGCAACATTTGTTCTTAATATATTGACACTTGTTTGTAAATATGAGATAATAAATCAATTCATAATATTGTGTTATAAATTTAACATAATATATATATTGAGCCTTAATATGTAATTAAACCTAGAAGGGTTTAAAATAAATTTATATATGGAGATTTGACATGAAAAACTTTAAAAAACTTTTTGGTATCCTTCTGACATTAACACTTATATTGTCAGTTTTCTGTGGTTGTGGTGACAGTAAAACTAAATCAAAGAATGAAAACTCTAAAAATGAAAAAGCATCTTCTACTGATTCGAAACTCACTCCTAAAGAAAAGGATGATAGTTCTGTTGCAGAAACCAAACCAATTGAAGAAGATTGGTCTGCTTTCAATTTTACTATTGATGGCGAAGCAATCAAGCTTCCAGTAAAATATGATGTCTTTAAACAAACTGGATGGGAAATTGACTTAAGTTATATAGGACATAAAAATGGCTATGTGCTGAATCCAAAGTCAGAAACCGCTTCCACGATTGACACTTTCCATTCTAAATACAGAACTGTAGATAACAGATATGATATTTATTGTGGTATCGGCTTAATAAATAATGACGCCGCTGCACAGGATATTACAAAGTGTGATGTTAGGGTATTAAGTATTAAAATTGAAAACGCTTTAAAAGACCAAATAGCATATCCAAAAGTAGTCCTTTCAAAAGGAATTACATGGGGAGCTTCAAAGGAAGATATTGATAAAGCTTTTGGAAAACCAAAAGGTGCAACAAGAGCTGAAAATTTAAAGTATTGGTCATACACTTATCAAATTGAAAATCAGGGTGCAATGAACCTTGAAATATATGATGATATAGGTCTTTCTTCGATATATTTAATTAAGTATAATAAATAAAAAAATAGAAATTTATAAAGACCACATACATATCGTATATGGTCTTTTAATTTTAAAAAATAAATAATTATTTTTATAATTTGTTATGTATATTCCCCAAAAATATTTTTCAAGGATAAAATATCCTAAAGTTCTGTTGACACTTGTTCATAAATATGAGAAAATATAGAAAGTATCTTTAGGGGGTGTAAATGTGAAAAAATTCAGAATCAGAATGCAGAATATTTTAATCTGGTGGGCAGCTTTCTTAGCGATTGCTTTCCTTATTGTTTTTATACTTAATCCATCAATAAAAGCTAAAATCATTGCTTTTTGCATAGCCGTCCCTCTTTCATTTGCAATATCTGTCGCTTTATACATATTATGTATTGCTTTCTATTCAAGGAAGTTTATTACCGTCAACAAACTCAACAATAACTATGGTGCGGGTGAAAAATGTGCTGAAGAACTTTCAGTGCTCAGCATTGGTGAAAAAGATCTTGAAATGAAAAATATTTATGTTATTTCACTTGCAAAGGTTTATATGGAAATGGGCGAGCCCGAAGAAGTCCTGAAAACTCTTGAGAGAATTAATCGCCACGAGCTTTTCAGATTCAGCTTTAATCCACTTCATAAGAAGCTTGAGTGCGACTATTATTATCTGAAGATGTCAGCTTATGACTCACTTGATGATAAGGACAATGTTGTTCTTGCTTATAAGCAAGGCCGCAGATTGTTCGGAAGATTCTACAACAAGCAGGATGAGCCTCTCATTAACCTTACTATTCAGTATAATATTGAAAACTGTCTTGAAAACTATGAAAAATGCCAGAGTATTCTTAATGAATTCTATGCTGTTGACAATGATCAGGTTAAAGCAACCGCGTCATTATGTTCTGCCGATATTTATATAAAGACAGGTCGTATTGAAGAAGCAACTGAGCTTTTAAAGAACATCAAGCACAGTATATATGGCTTGGCGAATGCAAAAGAATATGAAAAGCTTTGCAACAAGATAAAAGAACCTCAGAATACTCAGGAAGTAATAGAAGAAGAATTTTAGCAAAGATAACGCCACTGTAATTACAGTGGCGTTTTTATTATTCGAGAATTATTGTAAATGGCCCGTTGTTTACTAACTCGACCTTCATAGAAGCGCCAAAGCTACCTGCTTCAACGTGCTGACCTTTTTCTCTTAACTTTTCTATAAAGTAGTTATATAGCTTTTCAGCCATATCAGGCTTTCCTGCATTTGAAAAGCTC